>JBIOJL010000066.1:0-18217 GCA_044450885.1 Tepidisphaerales bacterium | reverse complement strand
TGGTGGAGGAGGGAGAGGATGGCGAGGGGGAGAGGCATGGGTTATTGGGGATTTGCGATTTGCGATTTGCGATTTGCGATTTCGGAGTTGGAATTTGGAATTTCAGATTTCAAATTGGAGATTTGAGATCTCGGGTCTGCGGAATCCACTGGCAACTGGCAACTATCAACTGGCAACTCTCTTAACACTTCATCCATCATCTTCTCCAGCCCCTGGGCGGCGGCAATGATGGCGTTGACATTTTCAATGTCCCGCTCGGTCTGGCGGCGCTGACGTTCGGTGCCCTGGGCTTTGGACGCGGAAATGGCGAAGTCGCGTTTGAATCGCTCCAACTCGGTCTGCTGGCTGAGCTGGGTGGCCAGCTCGTAGGCGTGATTGAGCTCGAACATCTCGCTGCGCAACTGGTCGATGCGGGCGATGGCGCGGTTGACGCGCATGTCGTCGTCGAGATGGTCGCGGACTTCTTCGAGCAGGGGCAACGTGGACCGGCCGATTTCGGCGATGCGCTTCGCCTCGCGGCGGCGGTTATCGAGGCAGACGCGAACGCCGGCCAGGGTCTGCCAGCGCAGGCCGGGATGGTCGCTGGCGGCCGGCGGAATGGGCTGGCAACAGTAGCGTTGCAGCGCCTCGGCGAGAGTCATCGCGGTGATTCCGCGTTTTCGAGCCCCCCCTTCGGTGGCATCGATGACGGTGCGGGAGGTGGCGGCGAAATCGCGCTCGAACTGCTGGAGATAGGTGAAGAGCCGCTCCTCGGTGTACATGGGCCGGCCCTGCCAATCCTCGATCTTCCGCAGAATCGGCCGCTCGCGGACGATCTGCTCCCACTGCCTCATCTCCATGGTGCAGAAGCGCCCGAGTTCCGGGCGCCAGACATCTTCGTAGCTGGTGCCGGGGGCGTAGCAGAGGCCATCGGAGAAGCCGAGGTCCTGGCCGACGAAGATGATCGGGTCGCAACCGACCCACTCGGCCAAATAGAAGGCCAGATGGGCGACCGTCGCGCCGGAACGAACGCGATCGCGGCTCAGATGCATCTCACGCAGGAGTTTCTCGGAGTAGTCGCATCCGATGAGCGAGATCGGCCCGGGATAGAGCCCGAAAACCGCGGCCGACGCCTTGGGCTCGGCCACCAGTTCCGTACGAAGCTGTTTCGGAAGTTTCTCGAAGAAGCGAGTGCAGATATCGTGGTAGTCGAGACTGGTCGCGTAGTGCGGCTCGATACCCATCTCCACCAGCGGCTGGAGCGTGGTCTGCACGGCGATTATGACCGCCTTGCCGACGGCCTGGTGCAATAGATGCTTGTTCTTGCGCAACGACGGCCCGGCGGAGACGATGATGGCCGGCTGGCCGGCGTGGCGATCGCGCAGGCGGCGGATGTCGCCGGCGGCAGCGTACCAGCCGATGTTGCGGGAGAGGTTTTCGCAGGTCCGCCGGCTGTTGAGGAGAAGCGTCCGCATGCCCGTGCGGCAGTAGTCGGCGTATTCGGCCAGCCAGGTCTGGAACTGCTGCTGGAACTCCGGGGCGAGTTGCAGGCTAGGGGCGTGGGCGACGATTTCCAGGCCGACGGTGACGAGGGACTGATGCGGGCCGAGCTTGGAAAGAAGCGGACCACGTTGCGGTTCGGTGAGGAAGAGCACCCGGCCGGTGCGGAACATCTTCGAGTAGTCACGAAGGGCCAGGGCGGTACGAATGAGTTTCAGGTCGGGTTCGAGGACAAGGATGACGGAAGCGTCGCCCATGCGATCGAAGAGCGCCTGCACGTGGTAACCGAGGCCGAAACCGTGGACGGCGTAAATGCCCTTCTCGGCAAGTTCCTCGCCGCTGACGAGCCGCTGCGCTTCGGCGAGGGGCTGGTGGCGGGAGTGGAGGTAGATCCGTCGGCCATCGGCGGTGGACAAGGCCAGCGTGGATTCGCCGGATTTGGATGCCTCGGTGGGATAGGCCTGGGCATCGAGCAGCGGTTCCAGCGCCATGGCCAGAACCGAATCGACCCGCCAGAGCGCCGCCATGTTGGAGAGCAGCGGCTCCGGCTCGGCCATGACGTATCGGCTTGATGGATCGGCAAGGATCGGCATGATGATTCACTTGAGCGCGAACTTCGGTCTGGGCAACAGTGGGGCCAGCGTCCGCGCCGGCCCTAAGTACGCGTGGACGTTCCGGCAATACGGCCAGCGAGGAGGCTGGCCCTGCTCGCCGCCGGGCAACGCCACGGAGCGGTGCGCAGTATGCCTCAGCCCTGTTTATCGGACGTCTTGCCCCGGGAGGTTGAATTGCTTACCCCACTCTACAACTTCTTTGCCGAAATCCCCTGGTACATTCCGGCCACGTTGCTCTTGGGCGGGGCGGTAATGTGGTGGACCGGAAACGCCCGCCTCGACCGGAAGATGAAGCGCGCCGGGGCGGCGGCATTCCTGGCGGCGTTGCTGTTGATGCTCGTCAGTTGGCTGCTGGTGAGCGACCGGGAACGGGTGATGGGGCAGACACGGCAGCTTGTCAAGGCCGTCGAGGCCCGCGACTGGGCTGGGGCGGGTCTGAACATGCACCCGAGGGTAATCGCTTTTTCGGTGCATGGCCGCGAGGACGTGATCGACGCGATGCGGCTGGGCGCGGAATGGATCGAGCTCAAATCAGCCACGATCACGAACCTGTCAACCCGCCCGGAGAACAGCGGCCTGACCGTAGTGCTCCAGGTCTTCTCGACGGCGAAATCAGAGGCCAGCGTGCCGACCAGTTGGGAACTGAACTGGGAGTTCATCGACGGCCGCTGGCAGCTCGTGGAAATCCGCGGGCTCGACGGCAGTTTGGTGCGTGCGTCGGATCTGGCGGCATGGCTGGAGCGGAGGATGGGGCACTGAAGCTGGATCTGAAATCTCAGATTTGAAATTTGAGATTTCAGATTTGAGAGATATCAGATTTCAGATTTGAAATATCTGAAATTTGAGATTTGAAATCTCAGATTCCGCAACAACTTTCGCAACGACGCCTTGCAAACCGATGTATCAGGGTGTAAGCTGAGTAAGAAGAGCGTTCAATCCGCTAATTCGTTGTCGGCGGCTCTCCCATAAGGAGTACGTCATGGTCGCAACGGCAGCAACACAAGGCAGTTCCGCATCATTCGATCTGCACCCTCTGGAACAGATTCTGGAGGAGTTCAAGGGACGAAAAGATGCGGTTATCCCGATTTTGCAGCGAGCCCAGGACGTCTACGGGTATCTGCCTCGGGAAATCATCTACCACATCTCCAAGCGCACCCGGATCCCGGTAAGCCGGTTGTTCGGCGTGGCGACGTTCTACGCGCAGTTCCGGCTGACCCGCCGGGGCCGGCACCTGATACGGTTGTGCGACGGAACGGCCTGCCACGTGCGCGGCGCCAAGAAGGCGCTGGACTCGATGGAGAAGGCGATGTCGCTCAAACCGGGCCAGACGTCGCCCGACTACAAGTACACACTGGAGATTGTCTACTGCCTGGGTTCGTGCGGGCTCGCCCCGGTGGCGCTCGTGGACGACAAGGTGGTGGGACGGCTTTCGCCGGACGCGCTGGTCGACCGTCTCGGGAAGATGGAATAGTCCGGCCCGGCCATCGGCCACGCCGGATTTGCGCTCCGATCTATCGTCAGGAGGCAGCACATGCCAAAGCTCAGAAATGTCGAGGAACTGATAGCGTTTCGGGACCAGAAACGGCGTTCGATGAAGGTCGCCTCGGCGACGGGAACGCAGGTCTTCGTGGGAATGGGCACCTGCGGCATCGCCGCCGGGGCCAAGGAGACGATGGCCGCCATCAAGGATGAACTGGCGCGGCGGCACCTGAACGCCATGCTGTCGCCCGTCGGCTGCATCGGCATCTGCGCCAAGGAGCCGCTGGTGGACATCCAGCAGGCCGGGCAGCCGCGCGTCACCTACGCCAACGTGCAGCCCGAGATGGTTCCACGACTGATCGAACAGCATCTGGTGCAGGGCAAACCTGTCAAGGAATGGGCGGTGGCCAGACTGCCTACGGAGTAGGGTCCGCACTGCGGACCATTCGGCGTGGAGACCAAGACGGTCCGCAGTGCGGACCCTACAAGCGACAAGGGATACGACCGTGCCATACAACACCCCAACATTCGGAATCCGGCCGCAGACGATGACCCAGCAGTACCGGGCAACCGTCATGGTTTGCGGCGGGGACAACTGCGGTTCGCGCGAGGCGGCCGACGTTCTGCACGCCCTGGAAACGCGCGTCGTCAAGCGCGGTCTGGCGGAACAGGTCCGGGTGACGACCATGGGCTGCCGCGGCTTCTGCGCCGTGGGGCCGGTCGTCATCGTCCTGCCGCAGGGCATCCTCTACTGCCGGGTCACCCCGACCGACGTGCAGGCGATCGTCGAGGAGACGCTGGTCAAGGGGATCGTGGTCGACCGGCTCTTGTACAAGGAACCGGCCGAGTTCCGGGAGATTCCGCTGTACAACGAGATCCCCTTCTTCAGCCGGCAGGTGCGGGTGGCGCTGGCCAACTGCGGGATGATCGACCCGGAGAGCATCGAGGAGTACATCGCCCGCGACGGCTACATGGGGCTGGGCAAGGCCCTGACGCAGATGTCGCCGGAGGATGTCATCCAGGAGGTGAAGGATTCCGGGCTCCGGGGACGCGGCGGCGCGGGCTTCTCCACGGGCATGAAGTGGGATTTCTGCCGCAAGTCACCGGGGGATACAAAGTATGTCATCTGTAACGCAGACGAAGGCGATCCAGGCGCATTCATGGACCGTTCGATCCTCGAAAGCGACCCGCATTCGGTGCTCGAGGGCATGGCCATCGCCGCCTATGCCATGGGCGCCAAGCAGGGATACATCTACTGCCGCGAGGAATATCCGCTGGCCATCTCCCGCCTCGAACACGCCATCGCCCAGGCAAGCGAATTCGGCCTGCTGGGGGACAACATCCTCGGCAGCGGCTTCAGCTTCAACATTCAGATCAAGGAAGGCGCAGGCGCGTTCGTTTGCGGCGAGGAAACGGCGCTGATCGCCTCGATCGAAGGCCGGCGCGGCGAACCGCGCCCAAGACCCCCCTTCCCGGCCGTCAGCGGCCTGTGGGGCAAGCCGACCAACATCAACAACGTCAAGAGCTACGCGATGTCACCGCGGATCATCCTCAACGGCGCGCGGTGGTTCGCGGGAATCGGCACGCCCAAGTCGCCGGGGACGGCGATCTTCGCCCTGACCGGCAAGGTGAACAACTGCGGGCTGATCGAAGTGCCGATGGGCATCCCGCTGGGCGACATCATCTTCGACATCGGCGGCGGCGTGCCCAAGGGCAAGCAGTTCAAGGCCGTGCAGACGGGCGGCCCGCTGGGCGGTTGCCTGCCGGTGGCTTCACTGAATACGCCGGTGGACTTCGACTCGCTGGCCGAGGCCGGCGCGGTCATGGGCTCGGGCGGCATGATCGTGGTGGACGAAGACACCTGCATGGTGGAATTCGCCAAGTATTTCCTGGATTTCGCGGCCGCCGAGTCGTGCGGCAAGTGCGTGCCGTGCCGCGTGGGCGGCCAGCGCCTGCTGGATGCGCTGCGGCGCATCACCGAGGGCAAGGGGTCGGACAAGGATCTGGTCATCATCAAGGAAGTCTCCGAGCGGATGATGGAGACGAGCCTGTGCGGGCTGGGCCAGCGGACGCCCGGGCCGATCCTGGCGTCGCTGCGGTTCTTCGCCCAGGAATTCCGCGAGCACGTACACGACAAGATGTGCATGGCCGGGCAATGCCGGCCGCTGGTGCGGGCGCGGTGCATCAACGCCTGCCCGGCGGGCGTGGACACACCGGCGTATCTGGCGCTGATCGCCCAGGGCGATTTCCAGACCGCGCTGGACATTCACCGCGAGCGTAATCCGTTTGCGATGATCTGCGGCCGGGCCTGCCCGGCGTTCTGCGAGAAGAAATGCCGACGGATGGAACTCGACGAGCCGATCGCGGTGAGGCTGGTCAAGCGCTTCATGGCCGATCATGAGTATAAGCGCACCTGGACGCCCAAGCCGCTCGTCGATGCGGAAACGAAGAAGCGAAACAGCACGAAAAAGGTGGCGGTGATCGGCGCCGGCCCGGGCGGGCTGACGGCCGCATTGCGTCTGGCCCAGATGGGATACGGCGTGACGGTGTTCGAGAAATACCCGACGCCGGGCGGGATGCTGTCGTGGGCGATTCCCGCATACCGGTTGCCCCGCGAATCGCTCTACGCCGAAATCGAGAACATCAAGCGCGCGGGCGTGGAGATTCACTGCGGCAAGGAGATGGGCAAGGACTTCACGCTCGACCAGTTGCTCGATTCCATGGGCTTTTCGGCGGTGGTGCTGGCGATCGGCGCCCACCGCAGCCGCCGCCTGGGAATCCCGGGCGAGGACAAGCTGGGCGTACTCAACGGATTGGATTTCCTGCGGCAGATCGCCCCGGACTACAAGGGCCAGCGCAACTTCGAGGTGACCGGGCGCCGCGTGGGCGTCGTGGGCGGCGGCGACGTCGCCGTGGACGTGGCCCGCAGCGCCTTGCGCATGGGCGCCAGCCAGGTCCACGTGCTCTATCGCCGCGCGGGCGAGAACATGCCCGCGGCGCACCTGCAGGATGAGATCGACGGAGCCATGCAGGAAGGCATCCAGTTCCACACGCTGGTCAACCCCATCGAGGTCCTGGGCGACGGGCAGGTCACGGGCGTGAAAGTGCAGCGGCAGCGCCTGGCCGAGTTTGACGCGTCCGGCCGCCGGAGGCCCGTCGGGATTCAGACGGAGATCTATACCCTGCACCTGGACTACCTGATTCCAGCCGTGGGCCAGACGCCGGACCTGTCGTGCATGGCGGACAAGTCGATCCAGACAACGGACGCGCAGACGTTCGTAGTCGGCGACGCCTTCAACACCACGCGTCCGGGCGTATTCGCCGTGGGCGACGCGGTGGTCGGCCCGTCCACGATCATCCAGGCGGTGGCGCACGGCAACCTCGCGGCGATGGGCGTCGACACCTGGCTGAGAACCGGCAAACTCGAGAAACCGCGATACGTCACGCCGCGGCACGATGTGCCCAAGACGCACGACCTGGCGGCCTACGCCGCAGCACACCGCCCCCCAACGCCGAGACTCGACGTCAATCAGCGGAGCAAGGGTTTCGCCGAGGTTGAACTGGGCTTGGACGAGCAGACGGCGATGGAGGAAGCCAAGCGCTGCCTGCGGTGCGACCTGGAGTGGCTGGACGCCATGCAGATGGCTTGTGAACCCGCAGCGTGTGAAAAAGAAACCGAGGTTCGGTCATGACAATGTTGGCAAGCGCGCCGCCCCTGGCCGCCAAGGCAACCGGGGCGCTGGTGAACATCACCATCAACGGTCAGAAGATCCAGGCGACGCTGGGGCAGACGGTGCTCCAAGCCGCCACGACGGCCGGGATCATCATCCCGACGCTCTGCCACCACCCGGCGGTCAAGCCCTACGGCGGCTGCCGCATGTGCGTGGTGGAGATCCAGAAGCAGCGGGGTCTCCAGCCGTCGTGTACCTTCCCCGTGGCCGAAGGCCTGGTGATCCAGACCGAGACGCCGCGCGTGGTGGAGGCACGGAAGTTCGTGCTGGAAATGCTCTTCTCGGAGCGCATCCACTACTGCATGTTCTGCACCATCAGCGGCGGCGAGCACACCAGCGACTGCGAGTTGCAGCGGCTGGCCTACCGCTACGGGCTGACCAACTGGAAATATGCGCCCAACACCAACGTGCGCTGGCCGGTCGACGCCACCCGCGGCAATTTCATCATGGACCACTCGCGGTGCATCCTGTGCCGGCGGTGCGTCCGGGCGTGCGATGAACTGGCCGCCAGCCACACGCTGGGCGTGCGCGAGCGCGGCACGCGGACGATGATCTGCGCCGACGATGGCGTGCCGTTCGCGGAATCGAGCTGCGTCAAATGCGGCACCTGCATGCAGGTTTGCCCGACGGGCGCGCTCTTTGACCGGCGCAGCGCCTACTGCGGCCACGAGGCCGACATCCAGCGCACCCGCTCGACCTGCATGGCCTGCGGCGTCGGCTGCCCGATCGAAACCGTCACCCGCAACAATCGCGTGCTGCGGGTCGAAGGGGTCTGGGAGGCCGACAACGCCGGCGTGCTCTGCGAGGAAGGGCGCTTCAAGATTCTCGACGAAGCCGGCCCGCGCGTGGACATGCCCCTGATCCGCCGCAACGGGACGGCCACCGAATGCTCGTGGGACGAGGCCCTGACCTACGTCGCCGGGCGGCTAAACAAGACGAAGAAGATCGCCGGGCTGATCACCACGAAATCGACGAACGAATCGCTGGTCGCGTTCTCACGCATGTTCGATGACCTGTTCCGCAGCGACCAGGTGTCGTTGCTCAGCGGCAAGGTGCCGCCGCTGGACATCGGCGAACCGGGCAACTTCGCCGATCTGCAGATGGCCGATCTCATCATCGTCATCGGCGGCGACCCCTGGCAGGAACAGAAGACGCTGGCCTACCTGACCCGTCGGGCCATCGAGCGCGGCGCGCGGCTGATCGTGGCCAATGCCGAACCGACGGGGCTCGAGGCCTACGCGGACGTGGTCATTCGCCTCATGGCCGAACCGGCCAACGGCAAGGATCCGCACGCGGCCCTGGGCAAGATCTACCACTTGCGGCCGGAGCGCATTCTCCAGGTCAAGCAGGGCATCGACGCGGCGCAGCATCCGGTCGTGATGTACGGGCCGGGGCTCGACGACGAGATCTTCAAGACCCTGCGGACCCTGCCGTCCAAGACGCGGTTCCTGCCGCTGATCACCGGGCCCAACATCGTCGGGGCTTCGCTGCTGGGGCTGGACCTGCGGCCGGTGACCGGCGAGGCGTTGTACGTGGTCGCCAGCGACGAGATTCCCAACGGCACCGATCTGCCCAAGGCCGACTTCACTCTGGTGCAGTCCTGCTACCACAACCGCTGGACGGACCAGGCGGATGTCGTGCTGCCGTCCAAGATCTGGTACGAAAAGCAGGGCCACATCACCAACTTCGAAGGCAAACGGATGATGCTCACCCGCTCGGTGGATGCGCCGACCGACATTCTCTCCGACTGGGCGACGATGTTCATGCTCTCGGTGAAGATGGGCCGGCCGCTGACGTGCATCACGGTCGCCGACAGCCTGAGCGGGCTGGTGTGAGTTTGGTAGCCGCGACCGGCACTGTAGCCGCGGTCGTTGATCGCGGCGTGCGAATGCAGTCGCGATCGTTGATCGCGGCGGGCAGCGCTAGATTAGGAGCCGTTATGGATCGCAAACCCGTAGTTGCAAGCGACTGGCTCGGCGGATGCGCCGGGTGCCACATGTCGTTTCTGGATATCGACGAGCGGATCGTGGCCCTGCTGGAGAAGGCGTTGCTCCACGCCACGCCGATCACGGATCTGAAGCATCCCCCGGAGGAGGGTGTGGACGTCGGCATGCTCGAAGGCGCCGTCACCAACTCGGCGCAGGAAGAGGTCGCCGTCCGCATGCGGCAGCGCTGCAAGTGCCTGGTCGCCCTGGGCGACTGCGCCGTCTTCGGCGGCGTGCCGACCATGCGCAATTTCGCCGACCTGCAGGCGGCGCTGAAACGGGCGTATCTGGAGACTGAAAGCACGGTCGACGGGCAGATCCCCAGCGACGTGGACATCGCCACGATGGTTGAAACGCGGGCGCTCGATCAGGTTGTCAAGGTGGACATCCACGTGCCCGGCTGCCCGCCGTCGCCGGATGCGATCTTTCACGTGCTGAAGGAACTGGCCGAGGGCCGGATGCCCGAACTGAAGGGCACGTTCCTCGACTGGCATTGATCCAATCGTGGTACCGGCAGTAGCCGGTACCAAGTGAGCGTTTGAAAGCGGTACGCCAAACGACGTCAGGGCTGGCTCAAGCCGGCGCGACGGGCGAACCAGGAGCGATTTATGGGCCGCAAAGTTGTCATCGAACCGGTAACGCGCATCGAAGGGCACGCCAAGGTGGTGCTGCACCTGGACGACAAAGGCGATCTGGAAACAGCGCGATTCCACGTCAACGAATTCCGCGGCTTCGAGAAGTTCTGCGAAGGCCGCCTCTTCTTTGAGATGCCGCAGATCACCGAGCGCATCTGCGGCATCTGCCCGGTCAGCCACCACCTGGCCTCGGTCAATGCCTGCGACCAGATCATCGGCGTCACCCCGCCCCGGCCGGCGCAGCTTCTGCGCGAGCTCATGCACATGGGGCAGATCATCCAGAGCCACTCGATGCACTTCTTCGAGCTGGCCGGGCCGGACCTGCTGCTGGGCTTCGACTGCGATCCGGCCACGCGCAACGTGGTCGGGCTCTACCAGGCTAATGCACCACTGACGGTCAAGGCCATCAAGATGCGCAAGTTCGGGCAGGAGATCATCTCCCGCCTGGGCGAGCGCCGGGTTCACCCCAGCTTCGCCGTGCCCGGCGGCGTCAACACCACGCTCGATCTCAAGAGCCGCGACGCCATGCTCGCCCAGATCGACGACATGATCGCCGGCTGCAACGAGGCCATCGCCATCTTCAAAGGGTGGATGGAAAAGAATGCCGAGGATATGCGCAAGTTTGCGTCGTTTGCCACGAGCTACCTCGGCCTCGTTGACGACACCGACGCCCTGAACCTCTACGACGGCGCCGCCAGACTCGTCGACAAGGACCTCAACCTGCTCGAACGCTTCGACCCCCGGCAATATCTCGACTACATCTCCGAGCACGTCGAGAGCTGGTCCTATCTCAAGTTCCCCTATTACAAGAAACTCGGCTGGCCGAACGGCGTCTACCGCGTCGGCCCGCTCGGCCGGCTCAACGCCTCCACCCACATCGCCACGCCGCTGGCGCAGAAGGAATTTGAGCTCTACCGCCAGATTTGCGGCGGCAAGGTCGTCGAAGGCACGCTCTACTACCACTACGCCCGGCTCATCGAGGATCTCTATGCCGTCGAGCGGACCCGGGAACTGCTGCTCGACAAGGAGATCCTCTCGACCGAGATTCAGATTTCCGGCAAGGTGACCAACCACGAAGGTGTCGGCGTCATCGAGGCCCCGCGCGGCACGCTCTGGCACCACTACTGGGTGGACGACAACGGCGTGCTGGAGAAGGTCAACCTCATCGTCGCCACGGGCAACAACAACTACGCCATGAGCCGCGCCGTGGAGGAAGTCGCCCGCACCTACGTCGACCCCAGGAACATCACCCAGGGCGCACTCAACCGCGTCGAGGCGGCCATTCGCGCCTACGACCCCTGCCTGTCCTGCTCGACCCACGCGGTCGGCAGGATGCCGATGGAACTGGTCGTGCTCGATCCCCAAGGCAACGAAGTCAACCGCGCCGAGCGATCGTCATAAAGCAGGCATCCTGCGACATCGGATGCGCAGACCCGAGTTGTAGAAATGATGTGGGAAACACATGAGATCGAATCTGCAGGCCTGAAAGGCCGTTACTTTTGGTAGCCGTGGCCGTGAGGCCACGGAGATCAAGGCTCAAACATCTGAGGCCCGAAGGGCCGGCACTGTAGGAGATTCAGACGGGGCCATTGCCGCACCGTCCCGCCACTCTTACGAAAAGGAGACCAGCCATGCTCGTCAACGTCAGCAAGGTGGATCTGTGGTCGGCGGTGATTCCCGACCAGCCGGGGAGCATCGCACAGAAACTCGAAGGACTGGCCAAGGCCGGCGCGAGCCTCGATTTCGTCATGGCCTGGCGAAACGCGGCCCGCCCGGACCAGAGCGTCATCTCGGTCAGCCCGCTGGCCGGCGAGGTGCAGTTGCAGGCGGCCGCCGCGCTGGGCTTCCGCCGCAACGAGACGACCGGAGCAGTGCGCGTGGAAGCGCCGAACCAGCCCGGCATGGGGTACCGGGTCACGCAGGCCCTGGCGATGGAGGGGCTCAATTTGAAAGGCATGTCCACCGTGGCCGTGGGCAACCAGGTCGGTATCTACATCGCGCTCGACACTCCGCAGGACGCCGACAAGACCGTCCGCGTCCTTCAGCGCGCCATGTAGGGTGTGCTTCAGCACACCATGTGAGTTTGCCCCTTGCGACATAGTCGATCTACCGACCACGTGCATGGCCAAGCCCCGGATGGTGGACTTCAGAACCATCCACACCTATTTTTGACGTGCCTTCTGCGGCGGCATCGGCAGAAACTCCTGCCCATCCTCCCCGAGCGTGTGCGCGCTCTGGCTCACGCTGCCGATGCTCCCCTGCCGCAACGACACCGGCGTGCCCAGCACCTCCGCCATCAGCACCGCCCGCCGCAGGTCCTGACCGACCAACCTGCGAACCCGCGTCATCGGGGCCGGCCCAGTCGTGCCCCGGAGCGCAACGGTATTGTTGATGGAGGCCACGACCTCCTGCACCGGCGGAAGTTCCATTCGCGTTTGCGGCAGCGGTGGCGGCATGACCGGGCCGCGTATCGGCTCACGGCCCATGGATATAAGTCTTTCACGAGCCAGTCGTTGTTCGTCCGGAGAGTGTCTGGCCTGCGGCCGGGGCAATGACGGCGACATGGCCGGACCCCGTGGCTGCGTGCGAATCTGGGCCTTGAGTCTGGGACGATTCTCCTGCCGAGGCCGCCGTTGCTCGACCGGCGAAGCTGTCTTCTGCGGCACAGGCAATGACGGCGGCGACGGCTGCCAGGGTTGGGGAACGCGCGGCAACTTCCCCTTCTTCTTAGCCAAAGCCGACGCCACCCCCGAAATGATCCAGATCAGGGCAAATACGCCGAAGAAGACCAGCTTGATCCAGCCATCCTCGGGGCTGCTGCGGCTGGCCTTGGCGAGGATGTCGGCGAATGCGATCATGGTTACCTCTGGGTGCCACGGCTTGTCTACTGCAAGCCGTGCTTCGCGGGTCCGCAGACACGGCTTGCAGTAGACAAGCCGTGGCACCCAAGTTCGAGAGATTATCAGCAGACTCGAAGCAACCTTCTTGGCCGCTTAATTGGGTGGCACGGGCAAGTACCCTTGCCCGTGCCACCCAACGGCAGACTACATCTTCCCCGGCTCCGCCGGCTTGGCCAGCGACTCGCGCATGGCCGTGTCCGCCTGCACGTTCTTCAGCCGCATGAAATCCATCACGCCCATGTGGCCGCTGCGCAGCGCGTCGGCCATGGCCTTGGGTATCTCGGCCTCGGCCAAAACGACCAGTGCCCGGTTCTCGGCCTGCTTGGCCACGTTTTCCTGTTCGTGGGCGATGGCCATGGCGCGGCGCTGTTCGGCCTCGGCCTGGAACCGCCGTTTGTCGGACTCGGCCTGGTCGGCCTGGAGCTTGGCGCCGATGTTCTCGCCCACGTCGATGTCGGCGATGTCGATGGAGAGAATCTCGAACGCCGTGTTGGCGTCGAGGCCCTTGCCGAGCACGGCCTTGGAGATGTGGTCCGGGTTCTCCAGCACGTCCTTGTGGTCGTTCGCCGAACCGATGGCGGTGACGATGCCCTCGCCGACGCGGGCGATGATGGTCTCCTCGGTGGCGCCGCCAACCAGCCGCTGGATGTTGGTCCGCACGGTCACGCGGGCCTTCACCCGGAGCTGAATGCCGTTCTTGGCCACGCCGTCGATGGTCGCCCGGCCCATGGCGGCCGAGGGAACGTCGATGACCTTGGGGTTCACGCTGGTTTGGATGGCGTCGAGAATGTCGCGCCCGGCCAGGTCGATGGCGGTCGCGGTCTTCCACGACAGGTCGATATTGGCCTTGTTGGCCGCGATCATCGAGGTGATCACGCGCGGCACGTCGCCGCCGGCGAGCATGTGCGATTCCATCTCGACCTGGGAGACATTCAGGCCCGCCCGCATCGCCTGGATGCGCGAGTTGACGATCATGATGGCGTTGACCTTCCGCAGCCGCATACCGATCAGTTCGAGGAACGTCACGTGCGCCCCGCTGACCATGGCGCGAACGTAGAGCCCGATGAATTGCGCCAGCACCGCGAAGAGCACCAGCAGCACGATGCCGACAACCACCAGGATGCCGATGACAATGGGGTTGGAAGTTCCGCCGGACCCGCCGAGATCGCACCCACCCAGCAACGCCGTCGCCGCAAGGATGCCAGTAGTTGTACACAGTTTCCGCATGTCCCGTTCCTTTCAATAAATGACCGTTCAAGCAGTTGCAGTGCCAGTCGCTTCGCGGACCGTGGCGCGCCGGCCGTCGGCGCTGACGATGACCACCCGCGTACCCGCGGCAATGAAGCCCGACTCGCATCGCACCTCGACGCGCCGGCCGCCAAAATCACATTCACCCATCGGCTTGAGTTCGCTCAGGGCAATCCCCGTCTGCCCGAGTTGGAACGGCAGCGGCAGGCGCGCATTCTCAACGGGTTGCAACACGATGCGCCGTCCAACAGGCGTCCTGGGCCAGATGCGCACGGCCGCGCTCCACGCGAACGGCGTCGCCACGACCATCGCCAGGAGCAGCACGACGGCCGCCCACTGGTTCACCCGGAAACAAACGCCCACCGAGCCCAGCAGGCAGAGCACCGCCAGCGCGCCCAGCAGACCGTGCGACGGCAGCATCAATTCGGCCACCAGCAGCACGAGTCCGGCCACAACCAGGAAGATGATCCAGCCCACGAGCGTCATGCCTTAGACTCCGTTGCATGCACCAGGATCGTCGGCCCTTCGATCTTCACGACCACCACGCCCGACCCGCGGGCCACGTAGCCGCTCTCGCTCACCACCGACACCGTATGCACCGCCCCGGCCGAGTCGTGGAACTGCACCGACCCGCCGGGCTTAAGTTCCGTCACCGCCACGCCATGCGCTCCTATGGCCGGAAGCTGCTCCGACGGATCGATCCGGCTGATGCTGCCGGCCATGGCAGTCTCGGTCTCGCCGACGGCGGTCGTCAGCACGAGCTTGCGGAACATGGGCATGCTGGGGAGATACCGGCGGAGGATGGCGCAGAGCACGATCGACGCCAGCATGGCTCCGACGATGGCCGCCAGACCCGTCTGCACCGAGTGCCACGTTCCCGGCAATGTCGGCAGCGCCAGCGGCGAACGTCCGGGCTCGGGCGCCACGAACGTGAGCAGCAGCCCGCCGAGCGTCAGCACCAGCCCCAGCACCGCCGCCACGCCGAAGCCGGGGATGACAAACACCTCCAGCGCCAGCAGCACCAGCCCCACGAGAATCATCGCGATCTCCCACCACTGGGCATAGCCTGTCAACAGCGGCACGCCGACCGCCAGCGCCAGCGACAGCGTCGCGATCACCTCGGCCATCCCATGCCCGGGCGCGTGCAGGGAGATGTAGAGGCAGGTGAGGAAAATGGCGATGAGCGCTGCGCGAACAGTGCCGGTGGAGAAGAACTTCAACACGGGTTCCCACGCTCCCTGCGCATAGGTGCGGTCGATGCGGAATCCGCGGTCGGCCTCAATCGCGGCGATGTTTGCGTACACGTTCTTCGCCAGGCCGGTCTTGATGGCGAGGTCCGTGTGAAGTGTCAGCAGGGTGTCCGGCCCGTCCAGCGGTTCGGGTATCCCCGGGCCGCTGACCGTTCGCCACTGCCCGCCCGACAGCAGCCGTGCCGCCTCCTTGTCGTCCACAAACCGCCGCTGTCCGGTCGCGGGGTTCTCAATCCAGTTCACAACCTCGCGTACCGAGACCATCGCCAGCACCAGCGTGGGGTCGTGGCCGTTGCGTTCCGCAGAATCGCGGAAATCCGCGATGATGGGGCTGGTGGCCTTCGCCCGCTCGTCCTGGCCCATCGTCCGGATGGTGCCGTCCGCCGCGGGCACGATGGGCGCGCAGTCCCCGATGGCGGCCGTCGGGTTCATCACCACCTCGTCGCACGCCAGGGCGATCATCGCCCCGGCCGAATACGCCTTGGTGTTGACATAGGCGATCGTATGCACGCCGCGCTGCTGCTTGAGAAACTGCGAAATCTCCAGGGCGCTGGTGACCAGGCCACCATAGGTGTCGAGGTCGACAATGACGACCTTGGCCCCGGAATCCACCGCCCGGGTGAACCGGCCGATGAAACTACTCCGGTCGTAGTCGTCGATGCTGTCGTAGACGTGCAGTTCCACCACCGCCGCCTTGGCGCCCGGCGGCACACCCGGCCGCGTAGTCTGTGCCGTCACCTGAGCCGCCAGGGCCACGATTCCCGCGATGATTGCCAGCAAGCGCACCGTCATGATGTTCCCCTTTTCACTCCCATTCTACCTTCTTTCGGGGTCAATGGGCAGTTATAACCGGGGATGGATTTTCGAAGCCTTGGGAAGCGGCTGCGGTGGTTACCCGACACGTCGCCGATCTTGCTCGACCCCAATCCACTGGAATCGCCAAGCCAGCAGCGTGATCGGCGTACTGCGAGCCAACCGACTGAAGGCTGGAGCCCGCACGGGTCGCGACGCCCGATTGTCGGTGGTACAATGTGGCGAGTCCATTAAGGCAGGTGTAGATGACCGTGGCGAACCTCAAGATCGGGCGACGCACTTTCGTGGTTGTCCCAGAGCGTGATTTCGACCGCATGCAGCGGGAGAACAAACAGTACCGCCAACTGCTGGAGGAAGACCGGGCGCTCGGCGTACTGGCGGAGAAAGAACTGAGCGCATTCCGCAAGGGAGGCAGCAAGGGAATCCCGTGGGAGCAGGTCAAGAAAGAACTGGGGTTGTGAAATGCGCTCAAGGATTACGTGATCCTGTACACCATTGAGCGAGAGCGGATAGCGGTGATCGTGTTGCGGGTGGAGAATCGGCGGGAAGTCTACCGTGGACTGTAACCCGCAGTTCGATAGAGACGCCGTGAACCACGCTACGAACTGGTGGCGGACGAGCCCGAACTGCTGCGTCTCCGCCCATCGGCCACCTGCTGCTGATGAAGCGACTCTCCCTGGCCGCGCACGGAAACCAGCGCCGTTGGGTCGGTGCCGTAGCCCCGCAGAGCGTTCTCCCAGCGAACGGCTCCCGTGAGCGGGTCGAGACAGAAGATATAGCCGTTGGTGGAAACGATCAGACGGTCGCCGTCGAGCAGGATAGTGACGTAGCCCGACTTCAACTGGTCGTTGGACCAGACGATTTCGCCCGTGTCGCGGTGAAGGGCCAGGGCGTAACCGTTGAGACCTACGAAAATGAGTTGGTCGATGGTCACAGTTGTTTCTCCTCGGCCTAATTCTACAACGAAGGGGAGTTGGCGGCGGCTATAAAGCGGGGCAGCGTTTTGAAGGGCGCGACCACAAGTCCGGGAGGGCCGTGCTTCCGCACGGCCGAGAGTGGTCACCCCGCGAAGCGTCCGTAGAGGACTGCGGCCCTCCCGGAAGAATGGTCACACCCGTTTTGAACCTGGAGCGCGACCATTCGCCGCGATACACGCCCGCGACGTCACGCCGTCTCCGCCTTCGCCTCGACCGCCGGTTGCGCGGGCCGCGCCGCCTCTCCAACCAACCGCCGCCACAGCAGCCCGAGATCGTCGAACAGCGAATAGCCCACCGGCGTGATCAGCAGGGACAACAGGAGCGAAAGCGCCTGGCCGCCGACGATCACTTTGGCCATCGACACACGCGCGCCGGAGCCCGGACCCTGGCCCAGGGCGATCGGCGTCATGCCCGCGATGAGCATCAGCGTGGTCATGAGGATCGGCCGCAGGCGCGTGCGGTTGGCCTCCATGATCGCCCAGAGCCGCTCGCGGCGTTCGCGGCTCATCCGGCCGACCCAGCGCCACCAACTCGTGCGCGCCGGCGGATCGCGGAAGTCCGAGGGCACTTCGTCCGGTTTTTCACGGGCCCTGGCCCGCAGCACATTGCTGTAGTCCACCTGCAGGATGCCGTTCTTCTTGACGATGCCGAACAGCAGGAACACGCCCAGCGTGGCGTGCAGGGTCAGCGCCTGCTGGAGCATGATCAGCGACAGCAACGCGAAGGGAATCGTCACCGGCACCGACAGCAGAATGGTGATCGGATGCACGAACGACTCGAACTGCGCCGCCAGGATCATGTACATGAACACCAGCGACGAGCCGAAGGCGAGGATGAACGACGCGTTCGACTCGTTCTGGCTCTTGGCCCGGCCGGAGGCGATCAGTTGGTACTCCGGCGTGACGCCGTTCCTGGGATCGTTGCGGATCTCGTCGAAGATGCGATTGAAATCACCCTGCGCCTGGCTGGTGGCCTTGACGGCCTGGTCGGGCAGGTTGGCGATGATGGTGATCTTGCGCTGGCGGGCGAAGCGGTCGATCTGCGCGGGCCCCTTCGCCTCGCCGATCTTGGCGACGTTCTCCAGGCGCACCAGGCCCGACTTGGTG
>JBIOJL010000065.1:0-18295 GCA_044450885.1 Tepidisphaerales bacterium | reverse complement strand
GTCGGGACGTTGAGCAGCGTCAAAGGCGCCAAGCGGGAGATGGTGCAGAATGCCATCCAGCGGCTGCCGAGCCGGTTCAGGATGGGCGATGTGCAGCGAGCCTGCCCGGGCGTCAGTTACCCAACCCTGAAACGGGCGTTGGCCGACCTGAAGGGCGAAGGCAAGCTCCGCTGCCTTGGAAAGGGACGCGACGCGGAATGGGAGCGAAGGAAATCATGGGGCCATTAATAGTATCACGACATGCGGATGTGATCCTATTGATGGTACGGGCTAGACGCCCCCAAGCCAGCGGCTGGAGAGTGAGTGGTGCCGACCTTTCTTCCGAAAAACCGGCCCATGACCGTGGAATGTGCTTTGACATGAATGTGCTTTGACCCTCTTGAACGTCCTGGCGGCCAAAGGTCGCATCGTATCCGAGCGCATCTACCCAACATGTTTACCCTGGCAGCCGTTGCCTTTACAATCCTGTCGTGAGCACCCTACCGCCGGGATATCCACAGCCGATACCCTATGCCACTCCTGGTCTTGGTGGCAGTGTCTATCGCGACATCGAGCACCTGAACATCCTGGGGATCTGCCACTACATCTGGGGCGGGCTGATCATGCTCTTCGGATGTTTCGGGCTGTTTTATGTCGTCATGGGCATTCTGTTCATCAACGGCAAGATGCCCGGGCCGGCCACGCCCAACGTCAACGGGCCGCCGCCGGAGATGGGGTGGATCTTCGTTATGATTGGGATCGGGTTCATGGTCTTCTTCTGGACCCTGGGCATCCTCAGCCTGTGTGCGGGCTATTGCCTGCGCGCCCGCCGCCGGCAGACGTTCTGCATGGTAGTGGCGGCGTTCAACTGTCTGTCGATTCCGCTGGGAACGATCCTGGGCGTGTTCACGTTTGTGGTGCTGGCGCGGCCGACGATGACCGGGCTGTTTGCCCCGATGGGCAACCCGCCGGGTTGATGGGATGGAGTTCGGGGAGACAGCAGTCTTCCCGATCGAGGTTCGAGCATATTGTCATCATCAGACCGGCTGAAGCCGGGACTCCGAACAAACTACATACGCCGGCTCAGAAACGCGTAGCTCTTCTCCGCCGCTTCCTGGGGGTTGGCGGTGTGGGTGTAGAGCTCAACCGTCAGGAAGCGGTCGTAGTTGATCTGGCGAAGGGCATCGCGCAGTCCCGCCCAGTCGAGCGTGCCTTCGCCGGGGATCATGTGGTAGTGCTTGCGGCCGGGGATGTCCTCGACGTGCAGGTTCCAGATGCGGCCGGCCAGCAGGCGGACGGAATCGGGGACACTTTCGCCCATCACCTGGCTGTGGCCGATGTCGAGGTTGGCGCCGAAACGGGGGTGGTTCAGGCGGCCGATCCATTCGCGCAGCTCGGCGACGTATTCGAGGAACAGGCCCGGCTCGCATTCGATGCCAACGTCGACGCCCAGGGCATCGGCGCGGTCGAGGATCGGCTTGATCGACTCGGCGAACTGTTTGGCGGCCGGGATCGGAGGCATGCCGCCGAGCATTCGGCCGCTGGTGATGGAGATGTTGCGGGCGCCCACGTCGCGGGCGAATTGAAGGGCCTTGAGAATCAGCCGGGTGCGGTCGGCGCGGTGCTGCGGATTGGGGCTGATCAGGCCGGGCTCGAAATAGGCTTCGGGCGGAGCGTGGCGCCAATAGCCGAAGGAGCAGTTGACGTTGATGTTGCTGACGGCGAGGCCGAGGCGGGAGAGTTCATCGCGGACCTGGCCGGTCAATTTGGAATCGATGGCATCCGGATAGGCGTGCGGCGTGTCGGCAAGGATTTCGACGCCGGTGAAGCCGGCTTTGCGGATGCCCCGGAGGGCGTCGATCAGCGGAAAACGCGTGTAGGCGTTGGTGGAGAAAGCCAGGTTCATGATGGGGGAATGATAACGCGGCGTGGGGCGGCGAGCCAAAGGCACGAAGGCACGCAGGCACGTAGGCACAAAGTGGAGAGAATCGGCCGACGCGAATGCCCTGACGAAATCGCTGGATCGTCGTCCCTCCCCTTCGCCTGCCGCGACGTTTTTGTTATCCTCCACCGTTTTGGAGAAAGGCGCGAACGCGAAATGGCTACCACTGCGGAGATTATTGAACGGGGCAAGACGGTACTGATCGGCAACTATGCCCGCCAGCCCGTGGTCATGCAGCGCGGGCAGGGCTCGCTGCTCTGGGACGCCGATGGCAGGCAGTACATCGACCTCTTCGCCGGCTTCGGCGGCTCGATCCTCGGCCACTGCCATCCGGCCCTGGTCGAGGCCGCCACGCGCCAGGCCGCAAAGCTCTGGCACGTCGGCAACACCTTCTACACCGAGCCCCAGGTCGATCTCGCCGAGCGTCTGAACCGCACGGCGTTCCCCGGCCAGGCGTTTTTCTGCCACTCGGGCCTCGAAGCCAACGAAGCCGCCTGCAAACTTGCCCGGCTGCGCGGCAAGGACCGCGGCCGGTGGAAGATCATTTCCCTCAACAAGAGCTTCCACGGCCGGTCGCTGGCGATGATCTCCGCGACCGGCAACCCCAAGACCAAGGCCGGATTCGAGCCGATGGTTCCCGGTTTCATCCAGGTCGAGCCCGGCGACATCAGTGCGCTCAAGTCGGCCATCGACAAGGAAACCGCCGGCATCCTCATCGAGCCCATCCAGGGCGAAGGCGGGATCAACGTCTATCCCGCGGAGTATCCCGCGCAGGTGCGGCGACTCTGTGATGAGCATGGCCTGACGCTGATCTTCGACGAGGTGTGGACCGGCTGCGGGCGAACGGGAAAGTGGTTCGGGCACCAGCATTTCACCGATGCCGCCGGCCGGCCGGTGCTGCCGGACATCATGACGCTCGGAAAAGCCATCGGCGGCGGGCTTCCGGTGGGCGCCATGTTTGCCCGCTCCGAAGTTGCCAGGCTGCTCGTGCCCGGCACGCACGGCTGCACGCTCGGCGCCAACCCGATCTGCATGGCGGTCGCCACCGCCGTGTTCGACGCGATCGAAAGCGGGAAGCTGCTCGATCAGGCCGCCCGCCTCGGTGAACTGGCCATCGCCCGCCTCTCGCGCGAACCGCGGCTGGCGGGCAAGATCGCCGGCGTTCGCGGCCGGGGATTCATGCTCGGCATCGAAATGGTCACTCCGCCGGAGAAGATCGTCGACAAGGGTCTGGCGAAAGGGATCGTCATCAACCTGACGGCGCAGAACGTGATCCGCCTGGCGCCGCCGCTGAACATCCCCCAGGATCTCTGGGAAAAAGGCCTCGAACTGGTGATCGACACGCTGGCCTCGGCGTGACGGGAGCGAAAACCATGCGAACATACACCATTTGTTGTCTTCTGTTGCTCTGCTCCGGCTGCGGCATGCAGAGCAAGATGGAGAAGATGCTGGGTTACGACAAGTGGGAATCGGGCACGTCGGGCGATGCCGGGGTCGCTCCGCGAAGCGGCTCCGGCGATGATGCGCGTGCGCAGCCGCAACCCCGGCCGGAGGTGCGTCCCGTGGCCATCAAGCCGTTGTCGCCGCCGAAACCGGCTGCGGGCGGGGGCGACCCGGCGCTGCGCCCCCAGGAGGTGCAGAAGGTCATCCAGGCGATGGACCCGGTCGTCGTCGTCCGGCCGCAGGTACACCTGTCGATTCTCCAGTTCACCGTGCCGGTCGGCACCATTGGCGGCAACGAGAAGTTCTGGAAACGCGTGGATGAGGCCGCCATCGACGCCCGCACGCACGACATTCTCGACCGCAACGGCATCCGCGTCGGTCTGGCGCCCATGAGCGAACTCGACGGTCTGATGGCCCAGATGGCGAAACATGCTCCCGACGCCAAACCCGCCGTCTACGCCGCCGCCGGCGCCAAGAACATCGAACTGATGATGAAGCAGGCGGTGCAGTATCAGATTGTCTACCACTTCAGCCCCGAAGGCGAAATGCCCGTCCGCAGCTACGACGACTCCGACAACCTGCTCTGTCTGGAATTCCAGGCCGCCCCGCGAAAGGCCGGCGACATCCGCGTCGGTCTCTGCCCGACCATTCGCTCACGCCGCACGCAACTGGTCGCCGTGAACAACCTCAACGCCGTTGCGGTCGAGCGGATTACGCCCGAGTACTTCTTCGACCTCAATCTCCTGACGGACATTCCCCTGGACAGCTTTCTGGTGATGGCCCCCTCGGCCGAGTCGCGCTCGGCGATGAGCATCGGCAGCACGTTCCTCGTCAGCGGCGCCGAGAGCGGCCAGAAAGAGACGGTTCTTCTGCTGATCCCCCAGGCCATCCAGAGCAAGGAAAAGCGCAACGCCGACACCCGCCCGAAGTAGCTCGTTCGGAGTACCGGCTTCAGCCGATCCGCGCTCTCCAGACCGGCTAAAGCCGGTACTCCGAACTAACACCCGTGCTTCCGCAACTGGCTTAGCGCCGCCCGGAAGTCCTTCGGGGGCGGCGCGACGATCTCGATCGTCCGCCCGTCCAGGTGCGCAAACGTCAGCTTCTCCGCATGCAGCGTCAACCGCGCAATCAGCGGCCGTTCCCCTTCGGGTTTCTGCCGGTAATCCCGCTTGAAACTGCTCAGCATCAGCCCCGGCGCCTCTCCCGCCGGCAACGGATTGTACAACTCATCGATCGCCAACGGCAGCCCGATCGAACGCAGGTGTACGCGGATCTGGTGCGTCTTGCCGGTCAGGGGAAACACCCGCAGCAGCGAGACCGTGCGGAACTGCTGTTCGAGCTTCCACTGGGTCCGCGCCGGCCGCCCGTGTTTGCCGATGCTCATCAGTCTCCGGTTGGCCGGGTGTACGCCGATCGGCGCGTCGATCTCTCCCTCGGCCTCCATTGGCCGGCCGGCCACGATCGCCAGGTACTCCTTGTGTATCGCGTTGTTCTGGAACTGATGCGAGGCGTGCCGCTGCGCCTCGATGTTCTTGGCCAGCAGCAGCACGCCCGAGGTGTCCTTGTCGATCCGGTGTACCACCCGCAGCCGCGGGTCTTTCGTGCCGCTGCACGGCAGCCGGAGCTGCAACGACAGCGCCTCGATGGCGCAGGTGGTCTCGCCGCGCCCGGGAATGGCCGCCAGACCGGCGGGCTTGTTCACGGCCACGTAGTGCTCGTCGTCAAACAGAAGTTCGAATGGCATTCTGGCTCAGGGAAACAGCGCCTTGTTGGTGTATTCCTTCAACATCGCCTGCACCCGCGCCTGCTCGGGATTGATCTCCAGGCTCGTCTTCCAGTGCCCGATGGCGGCGCTGCGTTTCTTTTCATCCAGCATGGCGCTGGCCCGGTATTGCTGGATCATCGTATCCCCCAGCCCGTTGTGTGCCTGGTAGTTCTTCGAGTTCTGCTTCAGCGCGGTCTCGAACTCGCGGATCGCCTCGTCCATCCGTCCGGCCTGCAACAGCGCATATCCCAGCCGCTGCCGCACCAGCGAATTGTCGCGTGTCCGCAGGATCTGCTCGTAGGCCGCGATCGCATCCTTGTAGCGCTTCTGGGACACCAGGTTTCCGGCAAGGTTGATCGCCGTCTCCGGGCGGTTCGAGTCCAGTTCCAGTGCCGTCAGGTAATGCCGTTCGGCCTCGGGGAACAGCCCCAGCGAATCGAGCACCACCGCGAGGTTCGACTGGGCGTCGGCCGACCGCGGCTCGACCTCCACCGCCTTCTGGGCGTACGGCAGCCCCTTGTCAGGCTTGCCCAGCGCCGTGTAGACCAGTCCCAGGTTCATGTTCGACTTCGCATCCACGGGATTCAGGCGGATCGCTTCCAGGTAGGATGCGGCCGCCTCCTGCAGTTTTGCCAGCAGGTGGTACATCAGTCCGAGATTGTAGTGGTTTGTGTAGCTGAAAGGGTCCAGATCCACGACTTTCTTGTAGTTCTCGGCCGCCGCTTCGAAATCCCCTTTATCGCGAGAGAGGCTGGCCAGCAGGAAGCGGGCCATGATCAGGTCGGGATTGTCCTGCAGCGCGTTCTGCAGCGCCGACAGGGCCCGCTCCTTGTCCCCTTCCTGGTACGCCAGCGCGCCGTCCACATAGAGGTTGGTGGACCGCTCGGTCTTCTCCGCCGGCGTCGTCGGCGCCGCCGGCCAGGGCCGGCAGCCTGCCAAGAGCGGGATGGCCGCTCCCGCCATGCCCAGGACCGCAAGGTGTCTCGTCCGCCGCAGTGTCATTTTGGCTGGCATCACGGGTTGAATATAAGCCCGCGGCCCCGTGGGTCAATGCGGCGGCCGGCGTCGAGAGAGTCCAACACCCCGGCGATCCGGCCATCCGGGAGCAATCGCATGTTTCCGCGAACCGGTAGGACAGGCATTCTTGGCTGTCATTGGATGGCCGAGTGGGGGACATTCTTGTCCCCCCGAGGCCAACCAAGTTCCGCGATAGCCGCACAGGCGTCGCTCTACCGACCGCTGGTTAACCACCGCAGCAGTGGACCGACGCAGCGGCGTGCTGTACCGTCTTATGAGTGGTGCTGGGGCGCAGCCCCGGCCACTGAACGATCTTGCATTATCCCCACGGGGCGTACGCGTGAACAACATCTATCCAATCGTCGTGCCCGCTGCGTACTTCGATCTTCCGCCCGAGATCGCCAATCCCGGCCGGGACGCGTGGGGTATCGTTCGGCCTCTGGGCAATGATCTGTTCTCGCTGTTGGTCCAGGTTAACGGCGACATCATCAAGAACGTCCATGATGACGATCTGGCGAAACTGCGTCTGGACCGAGCTGGCGCGGAGCGCGCGGCACTCCACAACCTGTCGGCTCTTGCCGAGTCGGGAACATCAATCCAACGGCAAGTCACCAAGACGGATTCGGGGTTCCACTTTGCCGTCTGGCTCGGTGACCGACTGACGTCATCGTGCATCCTGTGGCCCGGTTTGTACGAATGGGCGCGTCGCGAACTGGAAACGGATCAGATCGTTGTCAGCGCGCCGCAAGTTCAACTCATGTGTGTGGCGGCGCGGGGCGATTCGGAGTTTCGCAGCGCCATCAAGGGCTACATGGACAAAGTAGTGAGTGACATGGAGAAACAGATTTCGACGGCGTGGTTCGAGCTCTCCCCGAACGGGATTGCCCCACTCCAAGGCGATTAGCCGCTCGGCCGTGGGATATGCACCCGTCCGCCGCTTCCGTTTGACCCGTTCCCGCCGCACATCTACCATTGCCCAGCGGACTGACGGCCGGCCGGTGTTGCCGAGAGATGCGCACGGCCGGAGCCGGTTGGACTGCCCCTGGGCGTCGGCGTACCGACACCACACAGGCGGGTCGCCTGTGCTACATGAAGGAGCCGCCCGTGCGAGTTCTCATAGCTGTTCCCGTCTACAACGAGCGAAAGTCGGTCGCTCGCGTCCTCAGCCGAATCCTCAGCTATCACGGCGAGGTTCTCGCCATCGACGACGGCAGCACCGACGGCACCACCGATGTGCTGCTGCGCCGCGATGATATCTATCTGATCAGGCACTCCCGCAACATGGGCTACGGCCGCAGCCTGATCGACGCCTTCAACTTCGCGGATGCCCGCGGGTTTGACTGGGTGCTCACCATGGACTGCGACGAGCAGCACGAACCCGGCTCGATCCCGGACTTCCTCCGCGAAATCGAAACTGACCGCTGGGACATCATCAGCGGCTCGCGCTATCTCGCGCCCCGCGCTGACAACGATCTGCCGCCATCCGACCGCCGCTCCATCAACGCGGTCATCACCGAAGTTCTCAACGATTCGCTGGGTCTGCGCCTGACCGATTCCTTCTGCGGTTTCAAGGCCCACCGCACCAGTTCCATGATGAAACTGAACCTTTCCGAAAGCGGCTATGGCTTCCCGATGCAGTTCTGGCCGCGGGCCGCGTTTGCCGGGATGCGCATCACCGAGGTCCCCGTCCGGCTGATCTACAACGATCCGAACCGCCACTTCGGCGGCCGGCTTGACGACGCGGCGTATCGCCTGCGGCATTATTTGAGTATCCTTGGGGCTGAGATGTTGCGGGAGCCGGCCGACTATTTGGCCTGTACGTGCGGATGACCCAGCAGACACCAGCCAGCACGCTTCAAACGCCCAGCGCCGACGGAGACGTTCTCGTCTTCCCGTCGACGGGGCAGGTTCTGGAACACGTACGCGAGGCGGCCCGGACCCTCGCCGTCAGCGCCAAGCCGTTTCTGCAAGGCGTCCCCCTCTACGAACTGCGCGCCCGGGCACGCCAGTTGGTTGGCCAGCCGGTCGAGCAACCGCTGGTTCTCACCGGCCACCAGATCGAGTTCTTCCATCCGGGTGTCTGGTGCAAACAAGTGGCCGCCGACGCCATCGCCCGCGCCGTCGATGGCCGCGCCTGGCTGCTGGCCGTCGACAGCGACGTCCCGCGCAATCTCGACCTGCGCTGGCCCGACGGCGCGGCGTCCATCTGCGATGCCGCCGCGCTCCGTGATGCGCCCTGGCTGGCGGCGCTGCCCATGCCCTCCGCCGAGCGCCTCGCCGCATTCTCCGCCGCTCTGGCCGCCGCCGCCAAAACCTGGCCGTTCGCATCGCTGCTTCCGACGTTCGCCGACGCACTCCGGCTCAACACGCCTGCCGGGGGCAACCTCGCGGCCGTTCTCTCCAGCGCCATGCGCCTGATCGACCTGTCGCTGGGTCTGTCCTACCAGCCGGTGATGGCCTCCAATGTCTGGGACTCCCTGCCGTTTCTGCTGCTGGCCCACGACATCCTGGCGCGGGCCCTCTCGTTCGCGGCCGCCTACAATCGTGCCCTCGACGAGTACCGCGACCGGCGCGGCATCCACTCCGACGGGCGCCCGTGGCCGGATCTGGCCTTCACCCCCGACACCTGCGAAGTCCCCTTCTGGCTGGACGATATGGGCGCCGGCTCGCGACGCCGGGCCATGCTCCACCGCGGCCGTGGTGGCTGGGAACTGCGGATCGGCGACGACGCCTTCACCTTCACCCAATTCTCCCGCGGCTGGGCGGTTGCCGAGAAACTCTCGCGATTCCTCGGCCAGCACAATTGCCGCCTGGCGCCTCGGGCCCTGGTGCTGTCCATGTACTGCCGCATGGTGCTGTCCGACCTGTTCATCCACGGCATCGGCGGCGCTGTCTACGACAAGGTCACCGATCGCGTCATCGAACTCTGGTACGCCATCCGGCCGCCGGCGCCGGCCATCATCTCCGCCACCCTCTACTTCCCCACGGCCGAGTCGCAGCAGCGCATCGACCGCCACGCCCTCCAGGTCCAGGAGCGGCGACGCCGGCACGGCTGGTCCGACCCGCACAAGCGCGAACTCGTGGACGGCATCGCCGCCACTCCGCGACTGGCCCCGCGCCGGGCCCAGCTATTCGCGGAAATGCACCACCACCTCCGCAATGCCACTGACAACGACGATTACCGCCGCTTCAAGGCCGACGCCGACGCCCAGCGCCGCCTGTCCGACGCCCAGCGCGCCATCTTCGACCGCCAGATCTTCTACCTCATCCAGCCCCGCACCCGCCTGCAGAAACTCATCGACTCCACCCGCGCCGCGTTTGCGCCCTCCCGCGGGACTCGGTAGTCGTGCGCGGCTCCAGGAGGGCCGCAGTCCTCTGCGGCCGCTTCGCGGGGCGACCACTCCCGGCCGCGCAGACGCACGGCCCTCCCGAATCTGTGGGCACTCCCCCGTCCCTCGCCGGGACGGATACCGTCGCCGCTGCTTGCTCACGGGCGGCTTTGGCATTACGTTATGGTTGCTTGACAGTCGGTGGCTAACTCCGTCAGCGGAGGCGGCAGTTCCGCCGGACAGCGGTTTCTCACGAGGCTCACCCATGGCGATTCAGGTAGTGCTGGTCATGTTCCGTTCCGACGGTGAACGCCGCAGCTTCTCCCTGCCCCGGACCATCACGGTCGTCGGCCGACGGGAGGACTGCGATCTGCGCATTCCGCTGGCCGAGGTCTCGCGGAAACACTGCCGCATCATCAACGAGAACGACACCTTGAGAATCGAAGACCTGGGCAGTTCCAACGGGACCTTCGTCAACGGCGAGCGCGCCCAGGAGGCGGCGCTCAACGCCGGCGATACCATTGCCGTCGGCCCGGTGACGTTCGTGGTGCAGGTCAACGGCGTGCCCGCGGACGACGAGATCCAGTCGGCCGGCGCCGTGAATCCGAACACGGACACCAGCGTCTCCATGTCGCCCGAGGGGCAAGGGGGCGAAGGCGAGCCGAACCTCGACGGACTGGAACACCTCGAACAACTGCCTGAAGAAAACCCGCCGCAAAAGTGAGTACCGAGCCTCGCAAACAGTCACCGACACACCAAAGACGGGTCAGGCAAGGTTCACTTGCCTGACCCGTTGTTGTTGATGGAGTTCGGAGCCGGCGGGCAGACGTTGGTGTGCCGTTTCTTACTTCCGCGGCGGTTGCGGCTGGTCCTTCGGCTGTGGTTCCTGCAGGACGTCGATCATCGGGGCGACGATGCGGATGCGGCCGTTGTCCTGGCCCACCTGCATGGCCGGGCCGCGCTGGTCCTCGATCAGCATCGAGAAGAGCCCCTGGTCGTCCTGGGCCTTGACGACCGAACCGTTCTCGTCGTAGGACATCAGCGTACGCGTCTTGCCATTGTCATCCTTGATGTTGACGAACCCGCCGCCCTTCTGGGCAGCGAGGCTGGTCCTCATGCGGCCGTTCTGGTCGTTCAGGAAGAAGAAAGTGCCATCCTTGTCGAAGCCCATGGCCCCGCGCAGTTTGCCGTCGGAGTCGACGAGCCTGATCCGCTCGGTGACGATCTCGGGCATGCGCTGCTCGGCGCCGAGGAACACCGCCGCCACCAGCCCCGCGCCCATGGCGGCGGCCGCCCAGCGCAGGCGGCGATTTGACTTTTCCAGTTTCTCAAGCCGCGACACGATTTCCTGATTTTCCATGAAGTCTCCTTCTTGTGATTACGGTGCCTTATCATACGGGCGTGGCCGCAGATTCGGGAGGGTCGTGCTTCTGCACGACCGCGGCCGCACGGAGTGCGGCCCTCCCGCTGGAACGGTCACGCCTCTTCGTACTTCATACCAGACACAGCCCGGTACGAAAAGTGAGCGGCGGCCACAAGATATTGCCTTCAACATTTGTGGTATACTCCCGGCCGTCCGGAACGAGGCTCCTTTCAAGGAGTGTACATGAGCGAAGCCTGCCCTGAATCCGACCGGCCCTGCACGACACTGCGAAATGAACACCGCGTCATTGAGCGCGTTTTGGGCGTCCTGGCAACCTTGGTCAAGCGTTTCCGTTCCGGCGGCGGCTTCGAGAAAGACGCGTTTCTCGATTGCATCCAGTTCTTCCGCTTGTTCGCCGACGCCTGCCACCACGGTAAGGAGGAAGCGCTTCTGTTCCCCAAACTTGAGGCACGCGGCATCCCGCGCGAACGCGGACCCATCGGCGTCATGCTTTACGAGCACCAGGTCGGGCGCGACCTTGTCCGGCGGATGGCCGATGCCATCCAGAGCGGCGAGAACGGCAATCCGACCGCCGGCATGCAGGCCGTCGAGGCCGCGGACCAACTCGTCGCGCATCTCTCGCAGCACATCGCCAAGGAAGACAACATCCTCTTTGTCATGGGCGAACGCGTGCTGAGCGAGGACGACCAGCAGCAGCTTTGCACCGGCTTCAACGAAGTCGGTTGCCGGCAATTCGAGGGCAAGACCCGGGCCGAATTGCAGCGGCTCGCGGCCGAGATCGAGACCCGCTGGCCTGTAACGGGCGTGTAACAGGTTGCCGGCATAATATGGAACTTTCCGCGGGGTCGGGTATCCAACTCCATAGCCCTCCGTGCGGGCAGGTTCGGAGTTCACGCTTTAGCGTGTTCTTCGGACAGGCACAGTGGAAGACACGCTGAAGCGTGAACTCCGAACGTAGCACCAAAGGAGTCGGACATGAGGCGCATTGCATCGGCAGTCCTTGCGGCGGCGGTCATGGTCACGTCGGCGCACGTCGTATATGCACAGGTCGACGCCAAGGTGGCCTTCGAGAGCGGCAAGCAGGCGTACACCGCCGGTTTGTACGAGAAAGCCAGAGACCAGTTCACGGCCGCCACACAGACGGACAACAAGAATCCCGAAACGTTCCTGTGGCTGGGCAAAGCCGATTACCAACTCGGCCAGATCGACGCGGCCCTGGCGGCATGGACCCGCACGCTCCAGCTTGCGCCCGATGAGCCCTACGCCACGAAGATGGTGGCGGCGCTGCGAAGCGAACTGAACCAGCCGGACAGCAGCCTCGCCGTGATCGACGTGCTGCTGGCCGAGCGGTTGTGGGACCCGGCCATGCACGAGGCCGAGAAGGTGCTGGCCAACAAGGCCATCACCGAAGCCCAGCGCGTGCGCGCGTCGATGCAGAAGGCATCGGCCCTCGTGGGCGCCGGACGGGCCGCCGAGGCTCCGGCCATTCTCTATGAACTGACCGTGAAGTATCCCAAGACCGTGGATGCCGCGCAGGCGTCGCTGCTGCTGGGCCAGGCGTATCTCAAGGCCGGCGGCGACAAGACGGCCGACGGGCTGGCGCTGCTGCGGAAGGCGGCGGCCGACAACGCCAACGCCGTCGCGGCGGCTTCGGCGAAGCTTGAACTGATTCTGTACGAGCTGTCGCTGGGCGTCACCGTCGAACGTGCCGAGCCGCTTTCGCAGTGGCTGCTGGCCAATCCCAAGCACCCGCAGACGACCGCCATCGCGCGGTTTGCCCCGATCGTCGCCGACCTGGAGAAGCTCGGCACCGACGCCGCCATCACCAAGGCGGCGGGTTTGCAGGGACAACTGCTGGCCGGTATTTCGCCGGATTGGCCGCAGTGGGCGGGAGTGCTGCATCGACAGGTGGACCTGCTGGACAACCTGGCCCAGCGGGCGATGGCCGAGAATCAGCGCACGGGCAACGGGACGAAGAACGAGAAGTTGAGTGATACGCAGAAGCTGATCGTCGATCTGCTGGCCAGATCTGCCGCAAAGCAACCGGATGCGAACAAGGCAATTGAACGGCTCGATGCCCACCTGCGAAACTGGATCACGGCGGGATACTTCGCGACGGCCGACGAAGGGTTTGCGTTGCTTGCTCAGGCCGTGCCCCCGAGCCAGCAACGGATGGTGAGGCTGGCGGTGATTCGCGTGTGGACGGCACAGGTGTTGCACAACAACGAGCGTATGCAGGCGGCCGGTTTCACGCCTGCGCATCAGCTTGACGCGACGCTGGCCAAGGCGCTGCGTGAACTGTACACACTTCAGGCGGGACTCGCGGAGACCGACCCGCAGCTCTTCGAGGTGCGCCGGCATTGGACGGCGATCGTCGCCCACTATCGCCGCATGGAATGGTTCGACGTCGCCGAGCAGGCGATTGCGGTAAAGGCGGATGCGGCCGTTCCCGCGGCCGACGCCCATGCCCTGCTGGCACTGGCCGGCCTGCGTGAAGGACAGGCCCGGACGGAGTTTGACCGCACGGCGAAACAACTCGACGCCGCCAAGAAGCTGGCGCTCACGCCCGGCTTCCGCTCGGCGATCGAAACCTATCAGCGCTTCATCACCACGTTCCCGGCCAATCCGAACACGAGCACGGCCGCAAACTCCATCCTGGACATCGGCCGGCTGTACGAGCAGCGCGGGGCGTTCGACGTGGCGGTGGAGGTCTATCGCGGTCTGGCGACATTCGCCACTGCTCAGAAGCCGCTGGCAGCGCCGACGCCGAACACCGCCGGCATGGCCGACAACGCTTCGCTCGCCGCGGCTGCGGCGCTCGATGCCAAGGCCCGGCAGGCGCTGGCGAAGTGGGCCGCGGAGCGCAAGGCCGACACCGTGCCGCCGGCGAAACTCAGCGATGAGTTCACCGCGGCGCTGAACGCGCACAAGGATTTCCTCAAGACCCGCGCCAACAGCCCGCTGGCCGGAACCGCGGCCGCCCGCATCCAGGCGGCGGCGCTCGAGTACGCCAAGGTGGACGCATGGGATGTGGCCGACGGAATCTACGCCGATCTGCTGGCGGCCGGGCTGCCGCTGAAGAGCCCCGAGCGGATGGAACTGGCGCGGGCCATGTGCATCCTGGGGAAGGTCATGCCGCAGGATGCGATTGAGGTGCTGACGAAATTGTCGCAGGGGGCGGAGATCAGACCGACGGGAAGGCCGGGCGTTACCGAGACGTCGGTGGCGCTGCTGGATGATTTGAGGAAGCAGAAAGAGGAAGCGCCCGCACAGGAAGCGTTGGATATCAGGATTCCCAAACCGGTGTATGCAGGGGCACCACGGTCGTTCCCACAAGGGATCATCGCCAACAATCTCACAGGGGCGGAAGTTACGAACATGACCGGTGGAACGTTGGTTGACGGGAATGCCGGCGTGGCAGGAAACGGCACGCTCGCATTGGGCGGGATAGTCACCGCCGAAAGCGATATTGCCGCACTGGCGGCCGTGACGCAGAACGAATCCCGCCGGGCGGCGCAGGTGGCGGCGCTGCGGGATGGGACATTTCAGTTTGGTGGAGGCGGCCGCGGCAGTGGCGGTGGAGCCGGAGGCTTTGGCCAGCAAGCCGCGAACCAGCCCGCGCAGCAACAGATGGACCAGCAAGGCCAGGCCCGCGCCATTCCCGCTCCGCCCGTTCTTTCCGAAGCCGAACTCGCCCGCATCACCGGAGTCTTCGACAATGCCTACAAAGCATTCGCGGCCCTTCGCCAGAAGTATCCCACGACCACCGTCGCCGATCTGGCCCGGGCGGAGATGCTGGCCATGGTCAACCACTGGCGGACGCTCGCCCAGTGGCAACGCGGGGCGGCGCTGGGCGAGCGCTATGTCGGCGATTACCTGACCGATGTGGAACTTCCGAAGCTCCGGCTGCAGATCGCCCGCGACTATCTCAGCCACGCCACCATGCCGCCCAAGCGCGACCAGAAGCGCCAGGATGCCATGGCCGAACTCGGCAAGCGCTTCGACAAGGCCCGCGTCGAGCTCAAGCGGATCGTGGATGATTTCCCCGATAAACTGGACCTGGTGCGCGATGCCCAGTGGGACATCGCCGCCAGTTTCCTGGCCCAGGCGCGGACGGTGGACGGGCTCAGCCCGACGCTCTCGCGCGGGCAGTATGTACGGGCGGCCCGCGAGCTTCAGAAGCTTGCCCGGCAGTATGCGGAACATCCGCGCATGGCCGAGGTGCCGCAGCTTATGGCGCAGATCGCCGGCGAACTGGCCGGGCGCGGGCATGCCGAAGAGGCCATCATCGTCTGGCAGGACCTGATGAACTTCGACCCGACGCACGGCCTGTCGCAACAGTCCGGCCCGCTCATCGCCACGACGTATCAGTCGCTCAATCGGCCGCTCAAGTCGGTGGAAACGTGGATGGAGGTCAACTTCGCCCGCGGCGGCAACGACCAGGCGGCGCAGAACGCCATCTTCCAAATCGGGACGCAGCTCAACAACCAGAAACGCTGGGCCGAGGCCCTGGGCGTGCTGGAAACCTTCGTCGATTCCTTCCCCAAGCACGCCAGCGCCGGCCAGGCGCTGACCATGATCGGGCAGATTCACCAGGCCAACGAGGCCTGGGAAGACGCGATCGCCGCGTACAAGCGCGTCATCAACGAGTTCCCCTCCGGCAACTGGATTCAGGAGGCCAAGTGGGCAATCGCCGAATGCACGATCAACCTCAGCCAGTGGCGCGAGGCGATCGGCGCCTACGAGGCGTTTGCCCAGGCGTACCCGCAGGATGCGAAAGTGGCCGAGGCCAATCGCCGCATTGGCATCCTCAAGGACCTGGCGCGGTATCAGACGGTCGTGGATGAGCCGGGGCAGCGCAAGAACTTCGACGCCCAGTTCCAGATCGGCACCATCATCCAGACCCAGCTTGCCAACCCGCAGAAGGCCATCATCGAGTTCCGCAAGGTGGCGACCAACTATCCCAAGAGCCACCTGGCCCCCGACGCCCTGCATGCGATCGGCAAGATCTACCTCGGCATTGGCGAGACGCAGAAGGCCCGCGAGGCGCTCAACGCCGTGGCGACTCTCTATCCCGACAGCCACCTGGCCGACGATGCCCTGGTGCTGGTGGGGCGCAGTTTCGAGGATGAGGCCCAGAAGCTGGCCACCATCACCCGCGGCACGTCGGTCGCGCTGGCCCAGGACCAGGCACAGAAGGATGCCTATCGCAGCGTGCAGAGCCGCCGCCTGGACAACAAACTCGAGTCGCTGCTGCGGCTCAAGTCCGCCAAGGGCACAGGCAAGGCGGATGTGGCCGAACTGGAAGAAGCCCGCCAGGCCGGCAGCAACAGCACGTTCAACTCCGCCAACTTCGAGCTGGCGGCGCAGAAGGCGATCCAGGATGTCGAGACCCTGTCGGCAGTGCAGATGGCCGACCGCCAGGACCGGATCAATGCGGCGCTCCGCAAGGCCATCGAAGCATACACTGCGGCGTCCAAAGTTCCCGGCGCCGACAAGGCCGGCGACGCCCTGCTGCGCATGGCGGCCATCTACGACGAGCAGCTCAAGGACGCCAACCTGGCCCTGGCGACGCGGAAGGAGATCGTCAATCAGTTCAGCGGCACGGCCATCGCCGAGGACGCATCCTGGCGCATCGCCCTCCATTACGAACGGGCGGCCAATTACGGCGAGGCCGTCGAAGCTTACAAGGCGTTCCTGCGGAATTACCGCCGTTCGCCCAACGCCGCCCAGTCCCAACTCAGCATCGCCGAGTGCTTCGAGCACCTGAACAAATGGGTCGAGGCCATGGAAGCCTACACCAGCTACATCAGTAGCTTCCCCGAAGGCCCGGCCGTAAACAAAGCCAAAGAGCAGATCAACTGGATCAAGACGTACCGGCTGTGAACATCCGCGGTGGCACGGGCATCCTGCCCGTGTGGTTCGATCCCCGCGGGCAAGACGCCCGAGCAACGTGAAGCCGAGTCCGATCAATCTGGAGACGAATATGAACCGAATGACCAAATACATCCTGCTGGCCGCGATTACCTGCGTGACGCCTGCGGCGTTCGCCGCCCCCGCCACCCAGCCGGCCACGACCCGCCCGGCGCTTTCCAAGGCCGATCAGCTCTTCAGCGACGGCAAGGACGCCCTCTTCCGGCGCGATTTCCCCAAGGCCATCGAACTGTTCCGCAAGGCCGCGGCCGAGGACAAGACCAAGACCAGCTATCGCGTACACCTCGCCCGCGCGCTGCAATACGCCAACCAGGGCAAGGAGGCCGAGACGCTCCTGGCCGAGATACTCAAGACCAACCCGGACCACGTCGAGGCCGGCCAGCTTCTGGGCGAGATTTACGCCAAACAGGAGAACTGGAAGGGCCTGCTGGCACTGCTCGAGCCGCTGCTCAAGTACCGCCACGACTATCCCACGTATCACATGCTGGCCGAGGCGGCCTACAATCTGGCCGACAACGACAAGGCACGCAAATACTACGAGGAAGCCGTCAAGCTCAATCCGCAGAGCGCCGGCGACTTTTACGCCCTGGGCAACATCTACCTCGGCGGAAATTTCTTCGCCCTGGCGGCCGACGCGTACCAGCAGGCCATTGCCCTGGGCGTGCAGAGCCCCCTGCTCCACTACAAACTGGGGACCGCCTACTTCAACCTGCGGAATTACTTCGGCAACGTGACCAACGCCGGCATCAAGTCCGGCAAGCCCGGCACGATCAACGGGGACTGGTACATCATCGAGGGCGTGCCGGGGCAGAAGGACGTCTGGCGCGTCGCTCCGTCCACCAGCGCCATCTACCAGATCGCCCGGGCCATCGCCGACGGCATCGAAGACCGCCCGGACATCCAGTTCCTGCGGGCCAACATCTATCTCAACGCCGGCCGATTCGCGCAGGCGTACGAGATGTACGGCGCCCTGGAGAAGTCGATCCCCAGGGAAGACAAGGCGTTGTTCTTCTACTACTACGCCCAGGCCGCCTTCGGCGCGGGCGAGTATGAGAAGTACCTGTCCCTGTTGGGCGAGGCCATCAAGCTCAACAAGGAGGCTTATGGGCCGACCCTGGTCGAGGCCATCGTCCGCGTGGCCGAGCAGTACAACCAGTCGGGCGAACTCGACAAGTACATCGACTACCTCGTCAAGGCCGTGACCGAGAGCCCGCAGACCGCCGCACTGCACCTGAAACTCGGCAACGCCTACGAAGAGGCGACCAGGTTTTCCGAGGCGGCCGTGCAGTGGCAGATGGTGCTCGACCTCGAACCGGACCATCCCAGGCGGCTCGAACTGCTGAACCAGATCAACAAGACCCGGCGTCCCGCAACCCGGCCGGCCTCGCCGGCCAAGAACGGCTGAGGAATCGAGCAGGCTGTTCGTAGTACCGCCTTCAGGCGGTATGTAGTTCCGCCTGAAGGCGGGACTAAGAACGTGACCGCGAAGCAAGGCTTGAAGT
>JBIOJL010000064.1:0-18340 GCA_044450885.1 Tepidisphaerales bacterium | reverse complement strand
CTTTCACGTACTGCACCCACTCGTCCCACGGTTTGCCCATCTCGCGCAGCACGATCTCCGTCACCTCTCGATTGGTCATCTCGTTGTTGCCGCCGATGTTGTAGACTTCGCCGGGCGTGCCCTTGTTCAGCACCGTCCAGATGGCGTCGCAGTGGTCCACGACAAACAGCCAGTCGCGGATGTTCATGCCGTCGCCGTACAGCGGAACCTTCTTGCCTTCCATCAGGTTGGTCACAAACAAGGGGATCATCTTCTCAGGGAAGTGGTATGGCCCGTAGTTGTTCGAGCAGCGCGTGGTCAGCACCGGCAGGCCGAAGGTGTGGAAATAGGCCCGCACCATGCAGTCGGCGGCTGTCTTCGAGGCCGAGTACGGGCTGTTCGGCGCCAGCGGGGTTTCTTCGGTGAACATCGCCGACTTGTCATGCTCCGGCAGCGAGCCGTAGACCTCATCCGTGGAAACCTGCAGGTAGCGGTCGACGCCGAGTTTGCGTGCGGTGTCAAGCAGCACCTGCGTGCCCACGATGTTGGTCTGCACGAACGGGCCGGAGTCCAGGATCGAACGATCGACATGGCTCTCGGCCGCAAAGTGGACGACCTCGCGAATGGCGTGCTGCTTCCACAAATCGGCGACGAGGTTGGCATCGCAGATGTCGCCGCGCACGAAGATCACGCGATCGTTGTCGAGAATATCCGACAGATTGGCCAGATTGCCGCAGTAGGTCAGCTTGTCCAGGCAAACCAGCCGGACCGGCTCGTTGCGCCCGCGCAGCATCCGCACGAAGTTCGACCCGATGAATCCCGCCGAGCCTGTGACAAGAATGGTTCTCATATGTGTAGGGTCCGCACTGCGGACCATTATGTGCGTTCACCTGAAATCGAACCGCAATGCGGACCCTGCACTTTCTCATTCGAGCCGTACTGCGTCACCATGTTTCAGAACCTCAACATGTAGGGTCCGCACTGCGGACCATTACCGTCGATTGTCGAAAGAAGATGGTCCGCAGTGCGGACCCTACGGCACTTCCTTATTCGCCCCAAGCTGCGACACCGTGTTGCACGCCTTGAGGTAGAAGTCGATGTTTTCGCCGCCGTCGGCCCAGAATCCGTGGACCTTGTCGGCCGTCATTTCGCCCATCTCGATGTAGGCGTTGTTGACGTCGGTGATCTCCAGCTCATTGCGGGCCGAGGGCTTGAGCTTGCGGACGATGTCGAAGACCCGGCCATCGTAGAAGTAGACGCCAATGACCGCCAGATTGCTCTTTGGGTCCTGCGGCTTCTCCACGATCCGCACCACGCGGTCGCCGTCCATCTCCGCCACGCCATATGCCTTGGGGTTCTCCACCGGCGAAAGCAATATCTTCGCTCCCTGTCCCTGGTGCCGGAATCGGCGCACGCAATCCTTGATCGCGAATTCGAGAATGTTGTCGCCGAGAATCAGCAGGATCGAGTCGCCGTCGGCGAAGTGCTCGGCCAGACCCAGCGCCTGGGCGATGCCGCCGGCGCCGTCCTGGTAGGTGTAGCTCAGGTTCTTCAGCCCGAACTCCCGGCCATTGCCGAGCAGGCGGATGAAGTCGCCCGCGTTGTTGCCGCCGGTGACCAGCAGCACCTCATCGATGCCGGCTTTGACCATGCACTCGATGGGGTAGTAGATCATCGGCTTGTTGTAGATGGGCAGCAGGTGCTTATTGGTCACCTTGGTGATCGGGAACAACCGGCTGCCGGTTCCGCCTGCGAGAATTACGCCTTTCATACCGATTCCTCCTTCAGGCCGCGATTGGCGGCGCGGGTTCATCCGTCCTTGCGTGCCCAGTTGTAGGGAATCTCGGACGTGTGCGGGTCGAGCCGGTATTCATCGGGCTCGGCATAGTTGTAGCACTCGGTCGTGTAATTGATGACCATGGCCTCGGTCTCGCTGACGCACTTGAAACCGTGGTAGACGAGGTTGGGAATCTCGATCAGAAACGGCGAATGCTCGCCGATGAAGAATTCGTTGACGAGCCCCTTGGTCGGCGAATCGGGGCGCGGGTCGTACAACACAACCTTCATCATGCCGCGCACGCAGATGAAATGGTCGGTCTGTTTCTTGTGGTAGTGCCACGCCTTCACGACGCCGACGTAGGCGGTTGTCATGTAGACCTGGCCGAACTTGATGTTCCCCAGGTCCCTGTCGTCGGCGCGGATCATCTCCATGAGCCGGCCGCGCTCGTCGCAATGAAATGTCAGTTTCTTTACGACGACACCCTGAATGAGTTGCTTCGCCATCACTTCACCTTCCAGACATCACCGTATGGTCGCGACCAGAACCGACCGAAGTATCGTCGGCTCAACCGGCCGCTGACTGTAATGGCGGAGCATCCTGCTGACAAGCGGATTATCGGGCTTCACGGGCCACCGGCAGGCTGCGCAGCGACCTGGGCAACTCGAACGACACATCCTCTTCCACCAGCGCCCGTTCCTCGACTTCGCCCGCGAACTCATCCCGCAAGCGGCGAATCAGGCTCTCCACGAGGTGCTCCGGCGCTGACGCCCCGGCCGTCACCAGCACGGAGGCGACGCCCGAGAACCATGCGGGGTCCAGTTCCCGTTCATCGTCGAGCAGATACGCCGGTTTCCCCGCCGACACCGCCGTTTCCACCAGGCGCCGCGAATTGGAACTGTTGCGGCTGCCCACCACGAGCACCATGTCCACGCCCGGCGACCACGTGGATACAGCCGCCTGCCGGTTGGTCGTGGCGTAGCAGATGTCGTCCTTGGCCGGTCCCTTGATGTTCGGCCATCGGGCTTTCAGCGCTGCCACCGTCCTGGCACAGTCGGAAACACTGAGCGTTGTCTGGGTTACGTAGGCGATCTTCTCCTCGTTGCTCACGTGGAGCCCCGGCACTTCCTCTGGCTTCTCCACGACGATGATCGAACCCGGAACTTCGCCGACGGTGCCGACGGCCTCGTCGTGGTTGCGATGGCCCACGAAGACCACGGTGTATCCCTCCCGCGCAAAGCGAATGACTTCCGCATGGACCTTGGTCACCAGCGGGCAGGTGGCATCGATCTCGACAAGCTGGCGCATCTTCGACTGCCGGCGGACGTCCGGCGCGATGCCATGGGCGCTGTAAACGACGACCGCGCCCAGGGGAACATCAGCAATCTGTTCGACGAACACCACGCCCCGGCGCTGGAAGTCCTCGACCACGTGCTTGTTGTGGACGATCTCGTGGAACACGTACACCGGCGGGCCGCGGAGTTCGAGGACACGGTCCACGCAGTCGATGGCCATGTTCACACCGGCGCAGAATCCGCGGGGGTTGGCAAGCAGAATCTTGAGCATGATGGGTAATAGTAGCGGGTTCCCGTCAGCCGGCCAGGATTTCCGACAACGCCTGGAGGTTGGCCGCGTCGTCAAACGCGGCACGCACCGGAATTTCAAACCCCGGAACCGCTTTGCTTCTCAGTCGGCCGTCATTCACCTTCAAGGCCAGTTCGTAGGCTTCACCCTTGAGCAGGTATTGCTCGATCGTCTGAGCATCGGCATCGACGATCCAGTACTCGGAAACAGTATGCACGGCGTAGTCATCGAATTTGGTCGTTCGATCCGTCTGCTGCGTGCTTGGCGACAGGACCTCCACGACAAAGTCCGGTGCGGGAAACTTCATTTGGTCGTCGGTGAAAGCTGCCGCTTTGTCTTTGCAGAAGAAGCAGATATCGGGCTCGTAGTCGTTGCGAGTCAGGCAGATGAGCAGTTTCTCGTGGCCCACATATCCTGACGCGTGTCGCTTTACGTGTGCCCGCAGAAGGCCGTAAATAGCTCCCGACACGTTGTCATGGGAGAGGCGGACAGGTGAATGCACGATGGTCTCCCCGTTGATGAACTCCTCTTTACGGTCGTCGCCGATGTTCTCGTAGAACTCCTCCCGGCGCAGCTTCTCCGATTCGGCGGCGTCGTTGATCTGCCGCAGGTACTGAGGCATTCGTGGCGACTTGAGGATTTGGTCGACCAGCGTCATTACGGCATATTATACCACCGCCAGCGTTCGGCTGCGCTGCCCGTTCGACATGATGACCGTCGCGCGTGACGACTACCCAAGGGCCGTGCTCCTGCACACACCGCGGACGAGGGCGTCGGCGGCACTTGGCGGAGTCGTCACTCCAGCAATTGGCCGCAGCGGACTGCGGCCCTCCCGGCAACTTGGTCATCTGTTGCGAACAGTCTACAGTCTGGCCGGTTTGCCGTTCACGTCCGTCTTGCCCGGCATCGCCACCGGCGGAAGCGGCAGCGGGCCCATTTCCAGCTTGTCGGGCCCGAGTTTCTCAGTCGATTTCATCGCCTCATCCCAGGTCACGCGCTGGCCGGTATAGGCGGCCATGCGCCCGAGGATTGCCATCATCGTGCTGTTGATCATCCGGTCGCCGTCGTTCATGGTTTTGCCGGCGCGGAGGGCCGCGAACATCTCGTCGTGCTCGGTCTGGTACATGTCGTTGGCGGCTTTCTCGTCGGCGTATTTCCAGGCGTTGGGCCCGGTGATGTTATGCACGCTCCATCCGGTGATGCTGGCCACGCCCTTGGTGCCGACAATGTGGTCGGTGACGCTGTTCCAGCAGTTGCCCTGCTGGCGGCAGCCGAGGTGGCAGCGCACATCGCCCGCGAATTCGTAGGTGACGCCGAAGTGATCGTAGATCTGGCCGTAGGCCGGGTCGGTGCGCACCTGCCGCCCGCCCGTGCCGAACGCGGCGATAGGCGGGACATCCTTCATCGTCCAGCCGATCTTGTCGATGGTATGGACGGCCTGCTCGGTGATGTGGTCGCCGCTGAGCCAGGTCAGGTAGAGCCAGTTGCGGAGTTGCCACTCCATGTCGGTCCACTTTTCCTGGCGGGGCTTCATCCACAGTTCGCCGGTGTAGTACAGGCCCTGCTGGCTGACGATGTCGCCGATGGCGCCGTCGTAAATCCGCTTGAATATCTCGCGCTCCGGGTAGCTGTAGCGCCAGCAGAAACCGGCCACCATCGTCAGATTCTTCTTCTTCGCGTCGGCGACGGCCTGCTGGACGATTTTCACGCCGGGGACATCCACCGCCATGGGCTTCTCGGTGAACATGTGCTTGCCGGCATCCACGGCCGCCTTGATGTGGGTCGGACGGAATCCGGGCGGAGTGGCCAGGACCACGACATCGACGCCCGAATCGATGACCTTCTGATAAGCGTCGAAACCGAGGAACTTGCGGTCTTCCAGCTTGACCTGATCGGGTTTGGACTTGGTGAAACTCGCGACGGCACCGTCGAGGCGCTCTTGAAACATCTCGCCGATGGCCCAGAGAACGTTGCCCTTGTCGGCCTTGAGGGCCTGCATGCCGGCGCCCGAGCCGCGTCCGCCCGCGCCGATCAGGCCGACCTTGATCTGGTCGGTGCCCGCCGCCCGCACGGACCGGGGGATGGCCATCTGGGTTGCGATGCCGGCCGCCACCGCCGCGCCCGTGGTCTGAAGAAACTGCCGCCGCGTCTGATTCCCATTGCTGTTGTTCATGCTGAATTCCTGGTTGGATGCCGTAGTCGTGTTATAACGAATATCCGGGCGGAGGCAACTTGTTGCAGGAGAGCCCATCTCCTAGAGTACCCCATCGAGAGGATGTGCCCTGGTGCGACGACTGATCCTGATTCTTGTGCTGCTCGTGCCCGGTGCGGGCTGTCGGCGGGGGACATCCACGCCAGCGCCGGCCGCCGGACCGCGGGTGGTGATCATCAGCATCGACGGGCTGCGGCCGGATGTGGCGCTGCGGGCGGAGATGCCCTGCCTGCGGGAACTCATGCGCCACGGCGCCTTCTCCTTCTGGGCCCGGACCACGGAACTGTCCGTCACGCTGCCATCGCACACATCGATGCTGACCGGCATCGTCCCCGAGCGCCACGAGGTCTACTGGAACTACGACATGCCCGAAGGCCAGACCTTCCGCTCGCCGTATCCGTCGGTGCTCGACCTCGCGAAGGCGGCCGGCTACACGACGGCGCTGAGCGTCGGCAAATCCAAGCTGCGGGCGATTCCCGGCGAACACGCGGTGGATTGGGGATACGTGCCCGAGCGCGATGCCCAGGACTATCAGGTCGCGGCCGAAGCGGCGAAGATCATCCACGAGCACCGGCCGGACCTGTTGTTCGTACACTTTGCCGAGGTGGACGGGTACGGGCACGGATCGTCCTGGGGTTCGGAGTCGCAACTCCAGGCGGCCAAGTCCGCGGACCAGGGCATCGGCACGATCATCGCGGCGCTGCGTGAGGCGGGCGTGCTGGCGCAGACGACGATTCTGGTGACGGCCGACCACGGCGGGGCCGGAACTATGCACGGGCCGGACGATCCGCGTTCGCGGCACATCCCCTGGGTGATCTGCGGCCCGAACACGCAGAGGTCCCTGACGGGGCCTGATGCGGATCACCAGTCCGAGCACGGCTACGACCTCACCCGGCAGCGCGAACTCATCATCAACACCGAGGATACGTTCGCGACGGTCTGCTGGCTGATGGACATCCCGATGCCGGAAGACGTGGACGGCAAGCCGATCACCGCCGCGTTCAACGACCCGCCCGGCCCGCCGACGGGATCGGACCCGGAAAACGCCGGCAGGCGTTAACGTCCCTATAGCCGCGATCGTCGATCGCGGTTTCCGCCGCGAGGGTCCATCGCGGCTACGGTCAGCCTCGGATATAATCCCCCTCGCTTGAACGACCCGCATCCCACACCCCGCGCCCCGCTTGCCGTCCTCCTTGCGCTCTCCTTTGGCGTACGGCTCGCCTGGGGACTGACCCAGCCGGCGGAGATCGACTCCAGGCTTCCCGATCAGGCGGAGTATCTGCAGCTCGGCCGGAATCTCCTCCACAACCGGCAGTTTTCTTTTATCGACGAGCGCTTTGGCGCAGAAGTCTACGCCTACAGGACGCCCGGCTATCCGGCGCTGATCGCGGCCTGCGGGGCGAATCTCCGCGTGCTGCGGGCAGTGCAGGCCGCCATCGACACTTCGACCGTGCTCGCAGCCTTTCTGCTCGCCCGACGCTGGCTGGCGCCCCAATGGGCTCTGGCGACCGCGATCTTCGTTGCGGCCAATCCCTTCCTGATCTATTTCTCGGGGCTGGTTCTCAGCGAGACGCTCTTCACGGCCATGCTTATCTGGGGCGTCGTGTTGCTCGTTCGGGTGCCGGGGTATTTCTTCGGCGGCGCTGTGCTGGCGCTCTCGGTCCTGGTGCGCCCGTCGGCGGTGGCGCTGCCGGTCATGCTCGGCTGTGCCACGCGCATCCTCTGCCCGCCTCCGGCCAAACCTGGCGGGCTGGTTCCGGTCGGGCTGGGCATGATTCTGCTGACGGTCGCGGTGCTCTTCCCCTGGGCCGCGCGCAACCGCGGCGTGTTGGGAGAGTGGGTCTGGCTGACCACCAATAACGGCATTACCCGCTATGACGGATTCAACCCGAACGCCACCGGGGCCAGCGACCAGAGCTTTCTCGCCTGGCCGGAACTGCGATTCCTCTCCCATCTCAGCGAAACCGACCGCGACCGGACTCTCGCGAGCCTGGCGGATCAGTCCATCCGCCGCCAATGGTATCAGGATCCCTCCGGCCTCGTCCGCCTCGCGCTTCTGAAGATCGCCCGCACCTGGAGCCCTATTCCCTTGAGCAGCGAGTTCGGCGCACGGCGGCTGTATCTCATTGTTGCGATGGCGTATGCGGTGCCCCTCTATCTTCTGGTGCTGGCCGGCCTTTGCCGCGGCAAACTTCCGGCGGGCGCAAGGGTCTTGTTGATATTGCCGGCGCTATACTTCACCGTCGTGCATGCTGCATCCGTCGGCTCGCTCCGCTATCGTATGCCCGTCGAGCCGATCCTGGCCGTGGTCGCCGGCGCGGGGCTGGCATGGACGATGGAACGTTTGAGTCTGCGGCAATTTCCAGGTAGTGCATGAGCCAGTCTCCGCACCAATTCGAGGAATCCCATCCGCGGCCCCGGATTGGCTGGGTCCGGAGGGTCTCTTCGGCCATCGTGCTCCTGCTGCTCTGCGCGATCATCGGCGGCTACTGGTTTGTCACCGATTCCAGGCGCGTCCGGCGGATTGCCCAGGACTCGCTCCGCGATCTGGTCGGCGCCCGCGTCGAGATTCAGCGCGCCAGTTTGTCCATCTTCGAAGGGCTGCGGCTCGAAGGCGTCCGCGTCTTCGTCGACGACGCGAACGCCCCGGATTCCTGCATCTTCTCCGCCAAGACGCTGCTGGTCACCGCATCCCTCAAGACGCTGACCACCGGCCGCATGGACACCTCCGAGATCACCGCGGTCCAGCCCCAGGTCCGTTTGTGCGAGGACGTCGACAGGAAGCAGTGGAACTACGAACGTGTGCGGCGCACGCCGCACGACAAGCCCAAGACGGACACCGAGCCCTCGTCGCCGATGACGTTTCCCGAGGTCTTTCTGCGGGCCGGCGTGGTGGAATACAGCCGCATCGAGGACGGCCGCCACGTCATCGTCGGCCGCACCGCCATCGACGGCCACCTCCTGCCGCAGCCGGGCGGGCGCAACCGCTACACCTTCGACCTCGACAGCCGGCCTCCCGGACAGGCCGATGGACCGCGCCTCCGCGGCACCCTCGACATGGACCGGCTCGCCGTATCGGCCAGCCTCGACAATGTGGAATTCGGCGAGAGCATCGCCGTGATGCTTCCCTCGCAGGTGCAGGCGTGGTGGCGCAAGCACCAGCTTGCCGGCCGGGTTCGCATCACCGAGATGCGCTACACCCCGGCCCGGAAGGATTTCCGCGTGGTATTGGAGGCCGAGCAGGTCGGGCTCACGATCTGGCCCGAGGAAATGATGGACGAATGGGAATACCAGGCCCAGAAGCGCTGGCGGCCGGGAATTCGCACGAACCTGCCGAACATCTTTCCGCTCGCCGGTGTTACCGATTCCGTCGCCAGAGTGATGGGCCCGCGGCCCGTGCGGCTCACGGACGTCGCCGGGCGGTTCACGTTCACGCCGGATGGCATATCCATCTCCTCCATTCGCGCCGACTTCGAGGGCAACCGGATCATGGCCATGGGCAACATCAAGGGCTATTCCGAACACGCCCCCCTGGATGTGTTCGTCCTCGTGCCGCAGCTCAACATCCCGCGTCTGCCGACGTACATCTGGTCCCTGCCGTTCGAGGCCCGCGAAATCTGGGCCGACTTCCGTCCCCACGGCGCCGGCCGTCTGACGCTCCACGCCGATCGGCGCGAGCCCGGGGGCAAGATTCGTGTCGAAGTCCTGCTCGACGTTCTCGACGGCGCCTTCACCTTCCACGATTTTCCCTATCCGCTGCGGCAGATTCGCGGCCAGCTCTGGTTTGGACAGGATGCGACCACCGGCCAGGACCGCGTCGAGTTTCGCAATTTTGTCGGCCAGGGTGCCGCAGGCACGGAGAACGAGAACACCACGATGACCCTGTCCGGATGGATCTCCCCCCTGGGCAAGCGCGTGGGACTCGACCTGCGCTTCGCCAGCCGGGATTGCCGGCTGGATCCGTTGCTCCGCCAGGCGCTGCCGGAGGATGCGCGCGACGTGGTCGCCAGCTTCGACACCGTCGAGAACGGCCGCAAGGTTCCGGTCCAGTTGCACGCCGACTTCGAGGCGCGCGTGAGGCGCGAGCAGGGACTGCGGAAACGGGTGAACGTGGATGTGGACCTCGACGTACACAAGGCATCCGGTGCCTTCTCCGGTTTCCCGTATCCCTTGCGAACTCTCCAGGGGCGCGTTGAGATTCACCCGTTCTCGGTGGACCTCAAGAACCTGCGGGAACGCAAGGGCGATGCGCTTCTCACCGTCAACGGCACCGTTTCCTGGGGCAAGGACCAGCCGGTCACTCCGGACCTGACCGTGCGCGCCGAGAATGTGCCCATCGACGACGACCTGCTGCGGGCCATGCCGCCGGCCCAGCGGCGCTGGCTCACCGACGCGGGGGTCGGCGGACGCCTCAACATTCACGAAGGCCGGATCTACCTCGAACGCGCCGCCGGCGACTGGACGACCGTTCCGGGCGCCGAGCCTGATGTCACCGGGCCTACCGAGGTCGGCTTCTCCCTGGATATCCAGCTTGCCGACGGCCGCATCTCCATTCTCGACCAGCCCGACGCCATCACCGGCATCGCCGCCGAAGCGCTGCTCACCAACAACCGGCTCACGCTCGAACGGGCCGGCGGCTGGCTCGGTGATGCGGAAGTCATGGCCCACGGCAGCGTATCCTGGCCTGATGGCACGCCCAAAGCGACCGTCTTCGTCGGGGCCACCGCCGTCCACGCCGACGAACGGCTGTTCAATATGATCTCCCAGTCCGTGCGGCAGACGTGCAAATCCCTGCGGCCCTCCGGCACGCTGGACATCAGCCTGAACTACGCCAGTGCGGCAGACGCAACCGGCGCCGGCGCGTTCAAGATCGAGCTGCGCCCGCGCGAGCTGTCGCTCCGTCCCGAGGCTTTCGATTGGGATTTCCAGGACCTCAAGGGCCTGGTCACCATCACCCAGTCGGGCGTGAGTTTCGACAAGGTCTCCGCCCGCCACGACAGCTCGGCCATCAGCCTCGGCGGCAGCGGGTCGCCCGACAACGGCTGGGACCTCTCGCTCAAGGCCGGCAGCCTTCCCGTGGACGAGCAGTTCCTCGCCAAACTGCCCGAGGCCATCCGCGGTTTCCTCAAGACCATCAGCCTCAAGGGAACGATGGCGCTCGACCTGACCCGCCTCAACTATCGCCCGGCCAGCACCACGCGTCCGTCGGCCATCGAGTTCGCGGGCTCCGTCGGGCTGACCGACGCCTCCATGGACGTCGGCCTGGCCATCACGGGGTTCAACGGTTCGCTCAGCCTCGACGGGCTCATCGAAGATGGAGAGATCCGCCAGCTCACCGGCAGCATCGACGCCTCTTCGGCCGTGCTGGCCGAGCGCCCGATGAAGAACATCCACGGCCGGCTCGTCAAGCTCAAGAACCAACCTTCGTATCGGTTTGAAGACCTCGGCGGTACCCTGGCGGGCGGGCGCATTGGCGGGGTCGTGCTCGTCGCCTTTCCCAAAAACAAACCGGTGATGTACGAGGTTTCGATGGCCATGAACGACATCGACGTGAGGCAATTCGTGGCCGACCCGACCGCCAAATTTCGCGGCCGGATGAAGGCCAGCCTCGACCTGGCCGGCAACGCCTCCGATCCCAACTCCCGCCGCGGCCGCGGCTTCATCGACGTCGAAGGCGAGGACCTCTACGAACTGCCCGCAATCACCGGCCTCCTGCAGATCACCAACATGGCCCTGCCGATCAAGTCGCCGTTCAACAATGCCTCGGCGCGCTACGCCGTGCTGGGCAAACGGGTGATCTTCGAGGAAATCGAACTCATTGCCCCCGACATGGTCATGCGCGGCACCGGCCAACTCGACTACGGCCAGAAATCCGTCTCCATCCGGTTCACGACCAGCAACCCCAACTGGCTGAACGTGCCCATTATCCAGTTGATGAAGAACGAAGCGAACACGATCGACATCGAGGGCACGATCAAGGAGCCGCAGATCAAGGCCCGGTCGATGATCAACTTCACGACCACGATCGACAAGGCATTCAAACCCGAGGTGAAGCGCGGAAGCGACAAGCCGAAGGATCGGTGAAGTTCCGGCGTCGCTTGTTCCGGCGTCGCTGGTGACGCCGTCGCGGAAAGCCGATACAATGTCTGTTCGATCCACCGCGTTTCCGGAGGTAGTCATATGCCCATCAGCGCAAGAAATCAGTTTCGAGGGAAGGTCGTGTCCATCAAAAATGGCGGCGTCATGAGCGAAGTCGTCATCGATATCGGCGGCGGCCACGAAATCGTCTCGCTGATCAGTGTCTCCTCGGCCAAGCGCTTGAAGCTCAAGAAGGGCGCGCCTGCGGTGGCGATCATTAAGGCGACGGAAGTCCTGGTTTCCACCGATACCGAGTAGACCCACGATGGCCACATCGCGTCACAAACTGCGACGGTTGGCTCTGTGTGGGCGCATCTGGCTGGAGATCGGCGGAAAGCCGGCCATCACCGAGGCAGGTGCGGACCTGCTGGAGCAGATCGAAGCCCTTGGCTCGCTTTCCGAGGCTGCCCGGCGGTTACGCTTCAGCTATCGCCGGGCGTGGATGCTCCTTGATGGGATGAACCGGCGCTGGCCAACCCCGCTGGTCGTAACTGCGGTCGGCGGCCGGCACGGCGGCGGTGCCCGGCTTACCGAAGACGGCCGGGCCGTCCTGGGCGCCTACCGCGACCTGCAGTTTCGACTCGAGCATTTGCTGGACCACGCCTCCGCCGGTTTCATCAGGTCCGTGGGCTATCCCACGTCCACGGCACCAACGTGATCTAATGCCTGGAAGGCCTGGTTGTGCCAACGGGGCCGATATCCACCGGGAAGAAAAGCGGCCGATTGTCCAGCTTCCCTTCACCATAATGCAGCAGCCATTGCTGGGTCGCGGGCGAGCGGAGATACGCGGCCAGGGCGCGGGCGGCGTCCATGCGCGTGGCCGGGAATCGCCGGGGATTGGCGACGGCCGCAAGGTAGGGCCGGCGAAGCCGCTCGTCTCCCTGCACCATGATCACCAGGCCGGGACCGAACAACTTGCCATCGAGGAAGGGAATCCGCCCGACCAGGGTGTAGCCGCGCTTCTGGTCCGTAAGCTGCAGCACCGCCGTCTTGCGTTGTTCCGAAGAATAGATCAACTGCTCCTGCGCCAGATCCACGCCGCCGGCATGGCAGACGTCGCGCAGAACCTCCTGCGAGCCGAGGCTGGAGTGGACCACGAACGGCGCACGCGCGGAGGCGATCTTTCTCAACGCGGCGACCGCGTCGGTCATCCCACGGATGCCGGCCGGATCATCCTTGTGGCCCACGATGATCTGATCGTTCTTGACCCAGGGCTGTGGATCCAGCGCGTAACCGTCGGCGACGAGATTCACCATCGTGTCGCTGGAGTGCATGGTCACCAGGTCGGCCTCGCCCGCGCGTAACGCGGCGGCGACGGTGTCCTTGGGGCCGGTGGCGACAATCTCGATCGAGAGGCCGGTGTCGGCATGGAATCGGCGTCCCAACTCCACGAACATCTGGGTGTCGGTCATTCCGCCGATCACGGCACAGCGCACGACTGACGCGGGCGGCCGACTGGCAGCCGGGCGATTGCAGCTTGCCATCAGCAGCAGCCCGCAAGCGGCCAGGAAACTTCGGAGGCGAAACGCCATGGGAACCTCGGCATCAACGGCATGACGGTGACACGGCCGCATCCTTGCAACGGGCCGACTTCTGGGGCATCAGGGCGGCCCGGGCCAGGGGCTGTCGGGAACGCGCCAGCGCAGATCGGGATTCTCGATAATGCCGCGACCGCAGCCGGCCTCTTCCGCAGTGAAACTGGCGACGTGACCATCGAGAAATGCGATGTTCACGCGCCCACCATGCCGGGCGACGGGGCTGTACGGCTGGTTCGACGGCAGCACCGAACAATGCGACTCGGGAGCGTCGGCGAGGAAGGCCATCGTCGAACTCGGTCCCACGCGATGGATCTTGTCCGGGTAATCGGCGGACCAGGTTGAAAGCCACATGTTCATGCCGTAGCTGAAGTGGTAGCCCGAGCCGGGGTATGTGGATTCCCCGCAGTTCCACACGCTCAGTTTTGGCGGCAGCGGGACTTTGCCCTGCGCGACCAGATCGTCGTACGACACTTGGCCGAGATACGGCGGCAAGGCATTGAACCAGTCGGTGGTGCGCGAGATCGTGCTGACCGCCTGCCATCCCTGCCCGCGGCGAGGCAGGTCGCCATGGTGGTCGTGGGCGAAGGCATTCGCGGCCCAGGCCCATTGCCGCAGGTTGGACGCGCAATGCACCTGAACCGCCGCCTGCCGCGCACGTTGCATCATCGGCAGAAGCACGGCGACCAGCACCGCGATGATGCCAATGACCACCAGGAGCTCAATGAGGGTGAAACCGCGCGACTCGGCACTTGCCCGGTCGATCCAACGACCTGGCTTCCGAAGCAGAGCGTCGCTCTGCATGACGCGAATCGGATTGTGGGCTGCGCTCTTCATGGAATGCTCATCGCACTCTTCGCCGGCGATGTCCCAACAGCCATATACCGGCGAAACCCATCGGTCCGAGCGACGCCGGTTCGGGCACCGCGATCACGTCAAAGGAAAGCGTGGGCAGCGTATTGCCGCCGCCCGTGAAGATGGTCATTCCCATCGTGTCGCTGGTCGCCATCAGATACAGCGACACGTTGGGATCCACGCCGGCTGTTGCGGAGGTGACGTCGGATAGCAACGCGGCATCGAGTCCCAGGGAATAGGAAACAGTGGCCTGCTTGGGGCCGGACTTGTCGGTCACCCACGCGGCCGTCGTCGCATCGGCCGCCGTTCCCGTGTAACCGGGGGTAGTCCAGTTGAACGTCTCGGAAGCCAACAGCCCTTGGCCTGTGGACCAGGTCGCCAGGGTCGCCGCATCGGCGGCGTAGATGGGATTGCTCGTGCCCTGCACCCAGTTGTCTTTCGCCACCCAGTAAACATCGAACGTCCCCGCGCCGCCGCCAAACCGGGTGTTGTTGGAATAGAGCGTGTACTGCACCGTCAGTTGCGGATTGGTGATCGTCCAGTTGCCCGCGCCATAGGTGGCGTTGAGCGTGTCCACCGCCGCACCGACGCTGAACTTGAATGCCTGGTTCGCGGCCAGCGGGTTTCCGCCGCCCTGCTTGGTCGAGTGGGATCCCTGGACGCTCACGGCGGCGCCGTTCCATGATGTCCCATCACTCATCACCATGGCGCTGGTCGCGGCGCTGTTCCCGGTCTGCCCGGCGCCGCTGCTGATGACGAAACTCAACGAGACCAGCGGCGCAGCGCCTCCTGGCGCAGCCGGGAGCAGACAACCGACCGCCACCACCCATCCCAACATCCGCCTCTCCATCGACAGCTTCATGATCTCTGTCTCCCGTAAACAAAGCGGCTCAAATGCCGGCACGAACCGGAGCGATCACCGCCGCGCCGGCCGTCCCGGCAGCTTCCGGAAAGACGGCAGCGAGTGGAGCAGCATGATCCGGCGATTCGCCGACGGACGATGATTCTAACCGACTGGCCGCCGCATCGCTATATCACGGGATGCATAACGCAATCGTCGTGCCGGATCGTCCAATCCACGCTGAAACAACCCAGCCGGTGTTGCGCAGATGGCCGGACGATGGGCCCCCGCTGAGATACCGGGCACCCGGCTGGCTCTTGCGCAGTGGTTGCGCAACATGAGGACGAAGGGAACTCCAGCACGCACAGGGCCGATCACCGATGACCGATCACTTCGATTCCCCCGCCGCCCACCGCAGCCCCCGGCCGAGAATCTCCTGAAACACCGGATTCGTCCAGGCTTCCTTGCCATGTCCCGGCAGCAAATAGAATACCCTGCTCTTGCCGTAGGTCGTCGTCCACGCCAGCGCCGGGTCGCTCTTGGGATTATCCGTCGTCAGCAGCACCTTGGCATCCGGGCTGATCCAGCGGCTGCCGTAGACCTCGTCGTGCAACTCGAAGTCTTTGAGCCCTTTGGTGATCGGATGGTCGGCATCGGCGATGTGGACCTTGTAGGCGATCCCCTCGGTCCAGTTGGACTTCTTCTGCGGCTTGCCGTCGATCGTCATGTCGTTGTTGGCGTACTTCCCGCCGATGATCTTGCGGAACTCGTCCCACTCGGGATGGGCGGCCAGGTTGTGGTGCCACGAGACCACGCCGATGCCCGTCTTGAGCAACTCGACGAATGCCTGCTGCTGCTCGGGCGTGATTCGGGGAACCATGTCGTACATGAGGATGACGTCGTAGTCCTTCTCCAGACCCGGCTTGAGCATCCCGGCATCCTTGGGCATGTCAATCTTTTTGTAGGAAATGCCCGGCAGCTTGTCGAGCATTTCGTAGAACGGCTTCTGGTCGAAACCGTGCCCGCCGACGGTGACAAGGACGCGGAGTTTCTTCACCTCCTGTGCGGAGGTGGAGAGGGCCAGGAGGAGAGCGAGGGCGACGGTGGTGAGGATGGATCGGTTTGTCATATGTGCCTCAGCAAGAGAGCGCGATCATTATTTCGGGCAGTAGAGATGTGTCGGAGTACCGACACCACAGGCAAGATGCCTGTGCTACAAAACCGCCTTCAGCACTTCTTTCAGGTGCGCGACGCTGCCCTCCGCCTGCTCGATCGTGCCGCACTCAACGGAGAAGACGATCGGCCGCGGCGCCCGCTGGCACAGCTTCACAACCTTCTTCCAGTCGATGACGCCCTTGCCGCAGGCGCAGCCCACCGGCGTTCCTGTCACCTTTCCTCGCTCGGCGGTGCTCTGAGTGACGGAAATGTCCTTGGCATGGAGGTGGACCAGGTTCGGCAGCACGCCCTCGAGCCAGGCGTACGGATCCTGGCCGGCGAGATAGCTGTTGCCCGTGTCGAAGTTGATGCCGATGGCCGGGCTCTTCACGAGATCGAAGATCTTCTTCAGCCCCTGCGGCGTCTTGCTGTACTGCTGGTGCGGTTCGATGCCGATGGCGATCTTCCTCGGCTCGGCCACGGCCGCGGCCTCGGTCAGCACGTACTTCATCAGCATGTGGTCCTCGTCTTCCGTCGTCCACTTGGGTTTGGGGCCTTCGTCGGTGTTGACCACCGGTGCGCCGCACTCGGCCGCGAAGCGGATCGCCTGCTTCAGCCACTCCGTGCTGATCTCCGGTTTGCACAAGGGCGTGTGCGTGGACAGCCCCGAGAGCTTGATCCCGGCCTTCTCGCAGGCGCGCTTGATGCGGTACGGGTCATCCAGCATGGAAACGCTGTGGAAATACCCCGCTTCCGACAGCAGTTCACGACCCCAGTGAACCATCGGCTCGACGTATTCGTAGCCAAGCTGGGCCGCCTTTTCCACGCCCCACTCGAACGGCTTGTCGTCGTGCCGGACGAACTCCATGTTCACGCCGAGCCCGATCTTGCCCGCGCCCGCGGGCGCTGCATCCGCGGCGTACACCGCCGGGGCGAGTTGACCGATCATGGCCATGCCCGCCAGCGCGCCGCCGGAACCTTTCAGGAAATCACGCCGTGAAGAAGCCCGATTCGATCGCATCTGGTTCCGCATATGCAGACCTCCATTGGTCAATTTACTTTTATCGCCGACCAGAGGCCGGCCGTCCAATATTCGTAACTGGCGAAAATCAGACATAATATGACCGTTCTACCGGCGCTCGCCGTTCAGCAGTTTGACAACGTCCTGCCAGTCCAACGACTCGGCCAGTTGCAGGGCGGTCATGCCGTTCCCGGTCACGGCCTTCGGATCGGCACCCGCGTCCAGAAGCGCTCGGACTGAGGACTGGGAGCCCGCAAGCGCCGAGTGGTGTAGCAGCGTCCAGCCATTGGCATCCTTGTGATGCAGCATCTCCGGGCGCTCCTCCAGTTGTTTCTTGAGGGCCGGGCCCATGTTTTCGCTCATGGGATGTTCTCCGATCTCTTCGGAGCCGTCCTCCTGATCGGGGAAGATTCGCGGCGTCTCGGGATCGCCGAAATCCAATCCCCAAGCTTTGTCGTGTTCCTTACGTTCCGTCGGGCCCATGCGCGCACGGATGACATTGACTGTGAAGGCGCCGCATACAACGCCACAGAAGACATAGATCCAATCGCCGACGTCCGCGAGCGATACCGACACGGGGTCTCCCGCTTTCACCGACTTAAGCCAGTTGGGCGAATTGATGAGCACGCCGTGGATCAATTTCCCGTCAAAAACCACGTCCCTGATCCACATATGCTCGATCTCGGGCTTACCGGGTTGCCGACCATGCGTGCCGTCTGAAAACGCGGCCTTGACGCAGGCCATGTCGAGGGCCGGAACGATGCGGCGATATTCCCAGGCGAGTTCGCGCCAGAAGTAACGAAACGTGGCCCGCGCCTTCTCATTGGCCGCGAGCATCTCCGCGTCGTCGCCGTCGAACACGAACACCTTGGATTTCTTGGATGAGACCATGGCGGAATACTCCTACCGCTCGTATTTCAGACCCTGGGGTTCGGCGCCGTCGGCCGAGCGGATGCGGCAGCAGAAGGCCCAGCCGCCGGCGTGGTTGATGACCTTCAGCAGCAGTTCGTTCTCGCCTTGCTTGAGATGCGCCTTCTCGACGTTCTGCCGGGGCTCGCAACCGCGGTCGCCGTTGAAGCCGCCGACCAGTTTGCCGTTGAGCCAGGCCTTGAAGCCGTCGTCGCTGCCGAGTTCCAGCACGACATCCTGGACCGGCTACGCGAGATCAGGAACCCCCGCGGCGAGGTGTACGAGTACCGCTACGACCGCGCGGGCCGTCTCATCGAGGAAATCTCGTTCGACG
>JBIOJL010000063.1:0-18449 GCA_044450885.1 Tepidisphaerales bacterium | reverse complement strand
CTTGAGCAGTTGTGAAACCGTCTGCTCGCCGGCCAATCGGGGCAGGGCGATGTAGGCTGTCGCGCGGACCGTGTCGGCCTTGTCGCCCATGGCCGCGATCACGGCAGGGAGTGCGGCCGGATCTCCGCGACGCCCGAGCATGGCGACGATGTCCGCCCTGGCTTCCGGCTCGGCCTTGGTGAGTTTGCCGACATATTGCGCGGTGTGGTCAGCGTTGATGAGTTTCTCGGCCAGCAGCAGCGCCGCATTTCGGTACTCACTGTCCGGCGAATCGAAGGCGGCGAGAACCTCCGGGAGTGCCTTCTCTTTCTCAATGCCCAGCAGTGTGCTCAGCGCGCCACAGCGCACATTCGGATCCTGGGGCTCGGCCTTGAGCAGCGTCCGGCAAATCTCGGCCGCCTCGGTCCCGGAGCCCAATTCGGCCCGGCGCTGCGCGTACACAAACAGCAGCGTCACCATTTGCGATCGTTCGTATTGCCCCAGCGCGCCGTCGGCCGCGGCTTTCGACAGCGGCGCGGCGACCTGCGGCAGGCCCATCTGGGCGGCCGCATAGCGGGCGGCATGACGCACGGCTTTGTCGGCATCATCCAGTCGCGACACGATGGCGGCCTCGGCGGCCTTGGCCCGCAGCGTTCCCGCGGCCGTCAGCAGCGTAACCAGGTTCGCATTGGGGGCCGACGCCAGCGCGGCCGCCACCGCGTCGGCCGCCTTGGGCGTGTTGATCGCTGTCAGCGACATGGCGGCCGTGGGACAAAGCTGATTCTTCTCTTCGCCGAGCAACTTGGCCAGCGTGTCGACCGATTCATCCTTGCCGACGAAGCGGAGCTGATAGACGAAGAACGACTTTACTTCAGGATCGCTGTTCTTCTCGATGGCCGCCACGAGGGCCTTGGCGAGGGCCTCGCGGTTCTTCTCCTGACCGGGAGCGGTGGCAAGTCGCACCATGGAGGCGATCTGCATCCGCGCGGTCGTGTCGTCACCGCTGCCGAGCGGGATCACCTGGCCACAAATGTCGGCGATCTTCGCCGGTCCAAGGGCGAACAGGTACGTGGCCGACTGTTGATCGTCGGCGATGGTCTTCACCGTCATTATCTCAGCCATGTCGGCCGCCGGAGCGGCGGCTATCGAGGCGATCGCCAGTGCAAGGGCGGCAAGTAGTTTGCTTTTCATAATGTTCCTTCTGGGACACAACAACCTACGATTCTTGCGGTTCCGTTATGAATACCATACCCCGCTTCGTGCCTTCGTGTCTAATCTTCTTCTCTTGCGGCCAAGCCGGCCCGTCACAGGTGCCACGGTGCCCGCATCGGCTGGAAGATCAGCCGGTTGGCCTCGTCATCGTTGACAAACTGCAGCTTCACCGGGTCAAACTTCAGGGCTCTTCCCAGCCGCACCGCGGCCAGCGACAGGTTGACGATCGTGCAGGAACGGAACCCATTCTGCTCGTTGAGCGCAAATTTCCGCCGCGTCTTCACCGCCTGGATGAAGTCGGTCACCATCGGCTCGGGATCGGGCAACGTGTTGACGATCTCCGCCAGATTGGGGATGTCCGACTTCAAACCCTGCATGATCTTGCCCTTGGGGCCTTGCAGATACGGCGCATCGGTCATCGAGTTGTCGCCATCCAGGACAATTTCGCAGCCATCGGCGTATTTCAGTGTGATCCGCGTCCAGGGCACTACCGCATCCGGATGCTGCGGCGGCGTCTCGACCAGGATCTCGACCGGGCTCGTCTCATCCTTCTCCAGGATGTATTGCGTCGGGTCGATGTAGTGCTGGCCCATGTCGCCCAGGCCGCCGCCGTCGTAGTCCCAGTAGCCGCGGAACGACTGGTGAACCCGGTGCGGGTGGTACGGCTTGTACGGCGCCGGCCCGAGCCACATGTCGTAGTCCAGGTTTGGCGGCGGCGTTTGCGGCTTGAGGTTCCATTGCCCCTTCCACGCATTCAGCTTCCAGTCAAATCCTTGGTGAGCGCCAATGACCGCGCGGATCGGCCAGCCGAGCAGGCGGTTGGCCACCGCTTTCTTCACCGGCTTGCAGGGCACGCCCATGCCGTACATGCCGTCCTGGAAGCGGAACCAGGTGTTGAGGCGGAAGATCCGGCCATTTCGCCGCACCGCCTCCATCACCTTGATTCCCTCGCCAATGGTCCGGGTCATGGGCTTCTCGCACCAGATGTCCTTGCCGGCATTGGCCGCGGCGATGGACATCAGCCCGTGCCAGTGCGGCGGCGTGGCGATGTGGACGATGTCGACTTCCTTGAGATCCAGCAGTTCGCGGAAGTCCCGGAACACCTTCACGTCGGCCGGTGCGATCTTCTTTGCCTCGGCGATGTGCGCCGTGTCGGTGTCGCAGATGGCCAACAGCCGGCTGGTGGGGTTGATGCCGCCGATGTGCCCGCGCCCCATGCCGCCGGTGCCGATCAGCGCTTTGGTCAACTGCTCGGACGGCGGCGTCTTGCCGATGCCGCCGAGGACGTGCGCCGGCACGATGGCGATGCCCGCAGTCGAAGCCGTGGCCTTCAGGAACAACCTCCGCGAACCCATGTGTTGTGTCATAATGGTTCCTCTCGATCCGTAGGACAGACATTCATTCCTGTCTGTCGTCCAACCGAAATTCCTGTCTGTTGTCAGTAGGACAGACATTCTTGTCTGTCGTTTCACTCGTTGCGCGTTCCGTGACGCAGCACCAGACATCGTTCAATACCCGCGAACCCGTCAGTAGTTTTCCCGGCCCCCGACCTGGGCCTTGGAGTCGATCTTGGTCTCCCCCGAGCGCGTCCGAACTTTCCCGAGAATCCTGGCCGTTTCGTCGACATAGAGCCGCCCGCCGTTGTTGGTGCAGTCGCCGCCGATGATCCCCGAGACGATCACCTTGGCGCCCCTGGCGACGCGCAGATCGCCGCTGACGTTGCCGAGGATGTGAACCCGCCCGCCCTTCTCCACTGAAAGCAACCCGTAGATGGCGCCCCGGACATACATCTTTCCACCGTCGACGACAATGACTTCTCCGCCGATCGACCCCCACAGCGTGAACGGTTCCGAGATGATCTGGTTTCCAGCGATCTGCCCGCGTTCTTCTTTCACTGATAATGCTCCGACAAATCGTGTTTCGTAGCACAGGCATCTTGCCTGTGACGTCGGTACTCCGACGATTCTGCGTTGTTTGAAAATGCGCCCGCGCCCGCGTTCACACCACCGGCTTTTCTTCGCCCAGCGCCAGCCGCAACCCGCGCGACGACCGGGCCTGCACCAGCAACAGCAGCACCATCGCCAGCACCGGGGCCACCACGAATCGGAACCATCGTAACGCCGCGACCTTGAATTCGCCCGTGGGAAACCTGGCGTACTTGACCAGTTCTTCCCAGGTGAAGATCACACCGGGAATCTTGAATTCCGTCGCCGTCAGGTCGGCGTTGTTCAGAAACGCCTGCCAGGGGAACAACAGGACCACGAGAATCACGCTCGCCAGCCATGCCTTGGCCACATGTGACACCCCGATCAACCGGCCGACCAGCATCACGTGCAGGATCAGCAGCATGTCGACACAGAGAACGATGGCCGCCACGATGCCCACAAACCCGAACATCGCCAGCCAGTAGTGGACGACGCTGGCGACCGCCGTTGGCGTCGCCGGGCGAGTGGCCGTCGCCACCACCGGGTCCAGCGCATGCGAGTACCGGTAGGTGAAGAACAGTCCCATCTGCGCCAGCAGCATGACCAGCAGCAGTGTGACCACCCAGCTTCTGGCCGTGCGTGCAACCAGCAACGCATCGGCATAGTCCGCGGCAGTTGCTATTGATTCCATGCCGCCATTGTCCCCCGCCTCGCCCTCTACTGCAACATGTTCGCGGTACATCATACATCAGGGGCGCGCCCGTTGTTCTTGGCAAAGGTAGGGCGGTTTCGCCGAAACCGCCGTGGGGCGCACGCGGACGGCTCGGCGAGCCGTCCCTACCCACGCTGCTTTCGCAGCAGTCGCGAAGAACACGGGCAGACCCTACATCAGTACATCACGGCTCTCGCCGGCCGGGCATCGCCACCGGCGCGATGGGAAGCGGGCCGAGTTCCAGTTTCTTGGGCATCAGGTCCAGATTCGACGCCATCGCCTCCTCCAATCGCACCTGCTGTCCGCTGTACGCGGACATCCGGCCCATAATGGCTGTCAGGTGGCTGAGGGCGACTTCCTTGCCGTCGTTGATCGGGTTGCCGGCGCGCACACTGGCGATGAGGTCGGCGTGGATCTGCTTCCAGGGATCGTTGGGCGGGTCGCGATATTGCCAGTTGGGGCCGCCGTCGATGCGGATGCGGGCCTGGGAGATGTCGGCCTGGCCGCGGGTGCCGTAGAACCACTCGCCCAGGTCGTTGTACGTTCCGTCGATCTGCCGGCACATGCTGGCCACGGGCACTTGATTGGCGTAGACATAGTCCACGGCAAAGTGGTCGAACATGTTGCCGAAGGCGGGGTCGGTGTGGACCTGGCGGCCGCCGGTGCCGACGCACGACAGGGGCGGGCCGCCGAGGATCTGGTTGGCGATGTCGAGTTGATGGATGTGCTGGTCGACGATGATGTCGCCGGAGACCCAGGTGAAGCAGTGGAAGTTGCGGATTTGCCATTCCATGTCCGACCATCCCTCCTTGCGGGTGACCACCTGGAAAGCCTGTTGCAGGCAGCGCGCTTTGCCGGCAATGATCCGGCCGATGGCGCCGTCGCGGACGCGCCGAATGGTTTCCACGTACGCCTTGTCGTGGCGGCGCCAGGTGCCGCTGACGACGGCGAGCTTCTTGCGAGTCGCGTCTTCCGACGCGGCGATGATGGTGCGGACGCCGACGGGATCCACGGCGATGCCCTTTTCCAGGTAAACATGCTTGCCGGCGTCGATGGCCGCCCGCATGTGCATGGGGCGGAAGGCGGCGGGGGTGGTCAGGAGCACGTAGTCCACGTCGGTGGCCAGCAGTTCCTTGTACGCATCCCAGCCGACGAAGCAGCGTTCGCGGGGGACGGCGTACTTGTCGCGCGGGCGGTTGGCCCAGCCGGCCTGCGTGGTTTGGATGGAATCCGCGAACAGATCGGCCAGTGAGGTGATGCGCACGCCGTCGGCGGATGCGACCGCCTGGGCGGCCGCGCCGCGCCCGCGGGCCCCGCAGCCGACCACGCCGACGCGAATCTCGGCCGAGCCCGCGGCATGCACCGGCGGAATCGCCAGTTGCGTAGCCACCGCGGCGGCGACAGTTGATTTGAGGATTCCCCGGCGGCTGATTGAGTCTTGCGCCATCCGATCGTCGACCATAGCAGCCTCCAATCTGTAGATGAGCTTGTGTTGTGTTATACCGCCGAGGGCGGCCGATGTTGCCAGGATGTTGACCGGCGGCACGTTCGGAGTACCGGCTTCAGCCGGTTTTTGGTCGATTGCGGACCGGCTGAAGCGCTGAAGCCGGTACTCCGAACTCGGCGTGCGTTTGGCCCCATCATCGGCCATAATGCGCCGGCGAGGACCGCTTATGCTCCACGATCCCAGCCATTACGAACCCCCCGCACCGGCCGAACCCATCCGACTCAAGGACGCCGATAAGACAGTCTTGCGGCGGCTGGCCGAAGATGTTGCCCGCATCGCGGCGATGCCGGTTCACAGGGAGAAGGCCGAACTGTGGCGGCGACTCAACGATCTCCGATCCGTCCGGCCGATGGTCTGGATCAACGAGATTCCCTGGCATGAGATGGATGTCGACGGGGAGCTGAAGCTTCGCAGCGAGCATTCGTGGGCCCGCGACCAGGAGCGTGATCTCCGCAAACTGCTCTACCAGTGGCGGCACATGCCCGGGGACATGATCGTCAGCGGCTACCTGGCGTGTCCGCTGGCCGTCCACAGCACCGACTTCGGGATCATGGAGCAGGTGGACATCGTGCGCACCGACGCCGCCAGCGATATCGTCTCGCGGCACTTTCACAAGCAGATTCACGATTTTCCGGATCTGGAGAAGATCAGGATGCCGGTGGTCACGCACGACCAGCAGGCGACGGAGTATCGCTTCCAGGCGATGTGCGATGTGTACGGGAACATCATGCCCGTGAAGAAGGTCGGGCAGACCCACATCTGGTACACGCCGTGGGACTATCTGATTCGCTGGTGGGGGATCGAAGAGGCGATGCTCGATATGTACGAGCGGCCGGATCTGGTGAATGCCGGCGTGGAGCGCATGGTGGATGCGTGGATGACCGAACTGAACCAGTTCGAAGCGCTCAATGCACTGGCGCTGGACTGCAACAACACGCGCATCGGCTCGGGCGGATATGGGTACGTGTCGGATCTTCCGGGCGCCGATTTCGACGCGAGTCACGTAACGCCGCACAACATGTGGGGCTGCTCCAATGCCCAGATATTCTCAGAGGTCTCGCCCGAATTTCACTGCGAGTTTGCCCTGCGTCACGACCTGCGCTGGCTGGCGCGGTGGGGACTGACCTACTACGGCTGCTGCGAGCCGCTGGATGGCAAGCTCGAGATTCTGCGGCGGATCCCCAACCTGCGGAAGATTTCGACGAGCCCCTGGTGCAAGCCGGAACGGGCGATCAAAGCCATCGGGGCCGACTACGTGATCAGCCGCAAGCCTACTCCGGCCATCTTTGCCGAAGATCCGTGGAACCCCGAGCGTGCGCGGCAGGACATTCGCAACTTCCTGGAACTGACGCAGGGTGGTTGCCATGTCGAGCTGATCATGAAGGACATCTCAACCGTGCGCCGTCAGCCCCAGCGATTGTGGGAGTGGTCCCGCATAGCGACGGAAGAGGCCGAGGCTTTCGCTCGCACGTAGTGGGCTGTAATCTTCGCCTCGGGAGGGTCGTGCTTCCGCACGACCGCGGCCGCACGGAGTGCGGCCCTCCCGCAGCAATGGCGCCGTGAGCCATGGAGTTCCTGCCGATGGATGAGATTGGTGTAGCACTGGACCTCAAGGGCGTCTCCAAGAGATACCCCGGAACGCTCGCGGTCGATCAGATCGACCTGACGGTCTACGTTGCCGAGGTCCACGCCCTGGTCGGCGAGAACGGCGCCGGCAAGAGCACGCTGATGAAGATCATCGCCGGCGCCTTCTCCGACTACACCGGCCAGGTCTGCGTCAATCGCTCGCCGGTGCAGCTTCACTCGCCGGCGCAGGCGCGGGCCATGGGCATCGCCATGATCCACCAGGAGTTGAGCCTGGCCGGGCCGCTGAGCGTGGCCGAGAACATCCTGGCCGGGCATCTGCCGACACGCTACGGCCTGCTGGATCGCCAGCGACTGGAGAATTCCGCGCGCCACTGGCTCTCGCAGGTCGGGCTGGAGGTGGACCCATGGACAGCGGTTGAGGAACTGTCGCAGCACGAGGCGCAACTGGTTGAGATCGCCAAGGCCCTCTCCACCCGGCCATGCATCCTGGTGATGGACGAGCCGACCAGCGCGCTCAGCCGCGCCGAGGTGGACCGGCTCTTCGGGCTGATTCGCGAACTCCGCCGCCGCGGGCTGGCAATCCTGTACATCTCGCATCACTTGCCGGAGATATTCCAGATCGCCGATCGCGTGACGGTGCTGCGGGATGGCCGGAAGGTTGGCACGTATGAGATCGGCGAGGTGACGGCCGCCAGCCTGGTCGAGAAGATGATCGGCGGGGCGGCATCGGATCTGTACGCGGAGCGAAAGCGTGTGCCCGGCGAAGTCAGGCTGTCGGTGCAAGACCTGACGCGAACGGGGTTCTTTCACCACTGCAACTTCGAGCTGAGGGCCGGGGAGATTGTGGGACTGGCCGGGCTCAGCGGCGCGGGTCGCAGCGAATTGGCCCGGTCGCTCTGCGCGATCGATCCGCTGGATGCGGGCCGCATCTGGCTCGACGGGCGGGAAATCGGCCCGGCGAGCTATGCGGAGGCGCTGAAGGAGGGCCTCGCATACCTCAGCGAAGACCGCAAACGCGAAGGCCTGGCGCTGCGGCTCACCATGTCCGAGAACCTGCTCTCGGCCATCATCCCCCGTCTGTGCCGGATGGGTTTCTTCCAGGGTGTCAGCAGGGACATGGAGCAGACATATGTGGATGCGTTACAGATCCATCCGCCGCAGACGCAGCGCGAGGTGGCCACGCTTTCCGGCGGCAATCAACAGAAGGTGCTGCTGGCCAAGTGGCTGGCGACCGATCCCAGGGTGCTGATTCTCGACGAACCAACCCGCGGGGTGGATGTCGGCGCCAAGGCGATCATCCACCGCGCCATCGCCGAGGCGGCCGACCGCGGCGCGAGCGTGCTGCTGATCTCGTCGGACCTGCCGGAACTGGTGGGCCTGTCGGATCGGATTCTCATCATGCGGCAGGGGAGGCTCATCGGGCAACTGAGCGGCGAGGCGTGTACCGAGGAATCCGTGCTGCTGGCCGCCAACGGGCGGATGCCGGAGGCGGCGGCATGAGCCAGGCGACGCTGTCACCGGGAAATCCCAGCGACGCACCCGGCGCGCGCCGCCAGGGTCTGGGATGGCTGCAAGGGCTGCTCGGCGTCGGCAGCGTGTACCTCTTTGTGTTTGCGCTGCTGATCCTGGGCCGGCTGATTTCGCGCGAATTCTGGGCCGCCGACAACCTGCTGCAGGTGCTCAAGGACATGGCCATCCTGGGCATCGTCGCCGTGGGCGTCGCCTTCATCAGCTACAGCGGCAACTACGTCGATCTGTCCATTCCGGCGATCATGTCCTGCTGCGGAATTGTCGCCGTCTACGTGCTGCCATACGGTCTGTTGCCGGCCATGCTGTCGGCGCTGGCCGCCGGCGTGGTGCTGGGGTGGATCAACGGCATGATGGTGGGATATCTGCGGCTCAATCCGATCCTGTGGACGTTGGCCGCTCTGTCCGTATTCGACGGGACCATGCGCTGGGCTTACGGCGGAAAATGGGTCTACGTGAGGCAGGACACACCGGCCGGCTCTGCCTTTGCGGCGCTGTATCGCGGATCGTTTCTAGGCGTCATTCCCATCGCCGTCGGGCTCTTCGTGCTGGTGGCACTGCTCGGCTACGTGCTGATGAAGCACACAGGCTTTGGGCGGCAACTCAAACTCACCGGCGCATCGTATTCCACGGCAAGGCTGACGGGGATCAACGTGCGCCGGACGGTTATGCTCGCATTTGTCGTCTCGGGCGTTACTTCGGCCGTCGCGGGCCTGCTGAAGACGAGCTTTACGATGTACGGCGACGTGGAAATCGGCCTGGGTTATGACTTCCAGGCCGTGACGGCGGTGGTGCTGGGCGGCGTGACGCTGGCTGGCGGCAGGGGGAGCATGATCGGCGTCATCGGCGGCGTGCTGGTCATCGGTCTGCTTGGCCGGATTCTGCCGCTGATCCCCGGAATCGGGCAGGACCAGCAGTTCATCATCCGCGGCATCCTGTTCATCGTCGTGGTCGGGCTGAACATGTATTCGTTGCGCCGCAGTGGGAGGGACGATGTCTGAGAAATGCGGCCGATCGGAATCTGTAGGGTGTGCTTCAGCACACCATCTGTCGTACTCGTCGTGTACGACCGGGAGGGCCGATGGCTGACCCTCTCAGACCACTTCGTTCGCCGGTGAGGGCGATGTTCGCGGCCGCCCATGCCGGGCGCGTGGTGCTGCTGATGCTCGTCGTATTCGTGGTCATGTCGGTGCTCGCGCCACAACAGTTTCCCACGGCCGCCAATCTGGCGAACATCCTCCGCGCGACGAGCACCGATGCTCTCGCCGCCGCCGGTTTTACGATTGTCATGCTCTGCGGCCAACTGGATCTGTCGGTTGGCACGACCATGACCCTGGGCGGCGTGGTGGTGATGTTTCTGCAGCCGTCGCTGGGATGGACCGGCGCGGTGCTGACGGCCGGGACGGCCGGCAGCCTCGTCGGCCTGAGCAACGGCCTGTTGGTCTCCAAGGCGCGGATCAACTCATTCATCGTGACGCTCGGCAGCATGACGGTTCTCCAGGGCATCTCGCGTTCGCTGCTGCGGGGCGGCAGCAAATCGCTGGAGAATGTCGCCGTAGGCATGCGCATGGTGGACTGGCTGCAACCGGTCATGCCCTGGTCACCGCGGATCATCCTGATCTTCGTGCCCATCGTGCTGCTGGAAGGACTGCTGCGCCGCACCGCCTGGGGCCGCGGGTTCTATCTCATCGGCGGAAACCCGCAGACGGCCTGGTATGCGGGTCTGCGGACGGACAGGTACGTGACCGTCGCCTTCGTGCTTTCGGGCGTCCTCTCGGCCGTGGGCGGAGCATTGGCGGCCATGTCGCAGAACACCGCCATGCCCAACCTCGGCGACAAGTCGCTCATGCTCATCGTCGCCGCGGTCATCGTCGGCGGCACCGCCATGGCCGGCGGCCGCGGCTCGGTGGTGATGAGCATCCTGGCGCTGATCGCGTTGAACGCCCTGACGAACGGCCTGTGCTATCTCGGAGCGTCAAAGAGCGTTAAGCTGATCGCCAACGGCGTGCTGTTAGCACTCGTGATTGTCTATGAAGCCTGGCGCAACCTGCTGGGCGATCGCGTCCGCGGCCAGCGCCGGGAACTGCTGGCGCAATGGGACATCGAGGCCGCCCAGGCCCCGCTGACTCAGGAATCTGACGAGGAGGATCCGACCATGCCCAATCAGGACCGCACGTTTGCCATCGTCTGTGTGTCCGCCGTCGCCTGCGTGGCGATCGTGGCCATCTTCGCGATGACCCTGCGCAACGATCGTGGCGGGACGATCACCGTCGTGCCTGCGCCGGGCGGCGGCACGGCAGTCCAGCCCGGCGCGGCCAAGCCGGCGGACGCGGACGTCTTCGCGCTTCGCTCGACCGATGGCCAGCCGCTGGTCTGGCTGGACACCAGTCCGCTGAAGGCGCCCGTTCGCCCGGCCGACCTGACCAAGCTGCCCGACGATGATCTGCTGCGCTGGTACGACTACGAGTATTCCGGCTGGAACGTGCAGAAGCTGCCCATGCCCGCCAGCCCCGGCACCGGCCCACGCGGCAAGAAGGTGGTCAGCATGCAGTACATGGACCATCCGTACTGGACGGGCTACCAGCATGGCATGAAACGTGTGGCCGAGGCCTACGGCATGGATCTGACGATCATGGAGGCCGGCAACGACAACAAAGTGCAGGCCGATCAGGTGGAGCAGGTGATCCGCATGAAACCGGACCTGGTGATCCTCACGCCGGTGGATTCCAACGGCGTGGTGCCGATGCTCAAGCGGCTGTACGACGAGCAGGTCCCGGTGATCGCCAGCAACCTGCTGCCTGTCGACGAGGGCATGAAGTACGTGATCACCTGGACCGGCCCGGACGACTGGGGCCAGTTCCGCATGCTGGCCCGCGAGTTCGCCAGACAGATGAACAACCAGGGCAGCTATTGTGTTGTCAGGCACCTCGCCGGGACCAGTTGCTATCTTTCGCGCACCTGGGCGGCCGTCTCCGAGCTCAAACAGGTTGCCCCGAATATGAAGTGTCTGGACATGCAGAGCACCGACCTCAAGACGGAGGAGACAAAGACGCAAGTGGCCGCGTGGCTGAAAAAATACGGGACGGAGCTGAAAGGGATCGTCAGCGCGGACGATTCCAAGGCCATGGTTGGCATCGCCGAAGCGCTCAAGGACGCCGGCCGCAACGACGTGATCTGCGTCTCGGCCGGCACCAGCCGCACGGGCATTGATTTCATCAAGGCCGGAAAGATGCATGCGATGACCTACCAGTCGGCCGAGGGCGACGGCGCCCTGCCGATCTGCATCGCCGCCGAATGGTTCTCCGGCAAGAAGATCACCCGCCCGGTGTACTACCTTCAGAAACACATCATCACCGCCAGGGATGTGGACCAGTTCATGCCGGCGCAGTGGTAGTTCGTAGTGCGGTTCCTCGGACCGCCTGAAGGCGGTACTACGAACGCCGAGGTCTTGACCCCGCGACCGTGGGTTGTAGAATCCCCACGCTTGCTGAAGTGCGGTGGCGCTACCAGCCGCCTTCACCGGGCACGCGTGCAGGACTGAAGCCAGAGAATTTGGGGATTGGTGTAACGGTAGCACAACAGACTCTGGATCTGTTTGTCTAGGTTCGAATCCTAGATCCCCAGCTTTCCCTGTCCCCAGGACAGGAACCGACAACCCCGGACAGTTGAGGACTAAGTCCTTGATTGTCCGGGGTTTGCGTTTGTTCTGGCCCCGCCGACGCCGGCACAGCCGCCGACACCCCAAGACGCCCGGCGACTATCGGCACTGTGTCTTTTACTGCATCATTGTCAACAACAGACTTCGGGATGCATACCCCATCGGTTCCCGCCGCCCGCAAGACGCCAGTTGTGACAGAATCCGAACCCAGGAACTTGGGCAGTGAATCAACCGCCTCAGAGTTCAGCCCGCAGGCGTCAGAACCCGATCAAAGCCGCCCGCCGGCCGCCCGGAGTCCGGTGGCGGGCGGGCTCACTCTTCTTACGGAGGCCCCCATCAACAAGCCCCACGTCCTCGTCCGGATGGCGGGCATCCGCAGGCGCACCAGCGGACCCGCTACTTCTCATCGATCGTGACCGGCGTATATGCGCTCAGCCGGATCTGCTTGCCCTGGACCCGGACCGTGAGCTCGCGGTCCGCCTCCACGGCCACGACCCGGCCCTCGCGAAGCTGGAGCACGAATCGGCAGTCCGCATCAAACACCGCATCGGGCTTTCCGTCCCGGTCGCAGTCGATGCTTCTGCCTTCCCCGCCCGCGGAGGTGCGGCCGACGTAGAGCGTGCCGTGGACAACGCCGAGTTGCGACTCAAACCCATCCGCCGCTGCGTGGAAACTGTCCCGCACCTTCCGGGCCGGTGGGTCCTGCGGGCCTCGCGGATAGACGAACGTGCGATTGATGCCGGCGACGGCCGTCGCGCGTACCGGCCGCAGCCAGCCATACGTGCTGCGGACAGGTTCTTCCTCGCCCGATACCCGCGTGCCTGGATCCAATGCCAGATAGTTCTGTTCATCGGCATCGTCGGAATACGCCGTGGAGGCCGCGACGTCCGAAATCACCGGCTTCAGCGCCAGCCCATCGTTCTCCAGCACCGGCCAGGTCACCGCGAATTCTTTCGCGTCATCCGACCGCAGCGTGGCCAGCACGCCGTCCGGCGTCAGCACGAACTCGTGGCGAAAGGCGGGGCCGCTACCTTTGATCGGCTTGTAGTCGATGGCGCAGCGCACCAGCAGCGGATGGGCGAACTGAACGCTGAAGCTCCCGCGATATCGCTCCGGCACATCGGCCATGCGCACCCACCTGCCACCCTCGATCCATGTCGGCGCAAAGCTCACGCCCCGCCCGCTCTTGCCATCCCGGATTCCGTCCGACGGTCCCAGTCGCGTGTCCCAGTTCACTCGTCCGAAGCGTTCCACACCCAGCGCGGTCCAGTACTGGTCGTATACCTTCTGCGTATCCCCGCGCAACGCCGCGAAGAGCTGCATGCCGCCGGCATTGGCCACGACGCTGGCGAACCTGGGATCGGTCGCCAGAGCATATCCTCCGATCTCCACTGGTGCCGGCCGTTCGGGAATGTCCGTCGCCCGGGCCAGATACGCCTCCGCCAGGTGCAGCATGACCGCGCCGTTGTAGTTGCCGTAATTACTGGCCGGCTGATACCCCACGCGAGCGGCCGGATCGAAGCGGTTCTTGGTCACAAAGTACGATCCGGCCCATGCCCCGTCGCCTCGCCGCCAGCGCTGGATGCTCTGGAAACTCAGCATCGCCGAATGCCGGTACTGGCCTGCCAGCCATGCATCCCCGCCTTGCCCGGCCCGCTCGGCCATCGCCTCGAAACAAAGTTGATACAGGACATCGTTGAATACATGGTCGTCGGTCCGTCCATCGGGAGGGCACTGCCCCGAAGGGTCCTGCAAGAGCAACGAGACCGCGGTACCTCGCTCCACGAGCTTCTGAATCTCCCGGCTGGACTTGCCGTCGTAGCCCTGGGCGATCAGCCCCAGGAGGTTGCCCCGGCCGACGGCCTCCACCGCATGAGACTCCGGATCGGTCTGGTGGTCCTGGTAGAGGTTCCACTTGTCCTGGGCGATGCGCTGCCGCTGGGTGACGTTGAGCCAGGCATCCTCGATGAACGACACGGCCTTGTCGTGGTCCGCCAGCCCCAGCTTCGACCGCATCCACTGCCCCCGCATGGCGTACGTCCGCCAGTTGTTGGTTGGCCCGCGGACGAGCTGCTCGATGGGCGTATTCATGCGCTGTCGCCAAACAGCCATCTTCTCCGCCGGCACATGGTCTTTGTACAACTCCAACGCCCCGGTCAGCGCGGGAATGAAGAACTCCCCGTGCTGATCGGGAATCCCGGCCGAGCCCTTGGCAAAGCACCTTGTGGCATGGTCCATGGCACGAACGCCGTGGTCCAGCAGGTCCGGCGCGCGCCCGGCATGGATCAGTGCGCCCACGGCAAAGGCAAAGTAGGGCGTGGAATACTGGTGCTCGCGATGCAGGAACGGATCGACAACCGCGCCACCAGCGTCCTGGTGTTGAATCGTGAACCGGCAGATCCCCTCGATCGCGTCCAGATATGCCTCGCGCGGAATGTTCAGCGGCTTCCAGGGCCGGGCCGTCAGATGGAACGGCTGTCGGGGCAGGCTGTCCGGCAGGTCCTGTGCCAGGCCGCCTGTGGTCCCGGCGATCACAACCAGGAGAAACGCCGCTGTTCTCATTGCCGCACCTCCCGCCGCCGGTCGATTGTCTCTCGCATGTTCACCTTCGCCGGGCCGGTATGACCCGGTCGCAAGCTTAAACCCGCCGTTTCTGTTTCACAATCCGGAGGAGTTGGTATGTCCCACATCGTCAGTATCAAGACTCAGATCAGAGATCCCGTCGCTCTGGCCGCCGCTTGCACGCGGCTGGGGCTGTCTCAACCCGTGCAGGGCAAAGCCCGATTGTTCGTGACCGAAGCCTCCGGGCACGTCGTTCAACTGCCCGGCTGGGAGTGGAACGAGATGATCGCCGGCCAGGTCGGGAAGCTCAAAGACCTGCTGGGGGATGGGGTGGAGGGCGCAATCTTCAAGTACCCGAACTTCGAGCACATCGAGGCGGCCGGCCAGCCTCGCTGATCGTCTGGCCATATTCCATCCATCTCTACGGCCTGACCACCTTGCTGGCCTGGCAGCACCCGATGTCGGGGCTGGGCCCGCGCGGCGCGCCAAGGATGTCATCGGCCGGCATGCTCGCTGGGTCGGCGGCGTGCAGCGCCGGACTGCCCGCGCCAGGCACCGCATAACGGGCGACCAGACGCTCGAACTCGCCGCGAATGGTCTTCTGCCCGGAGATGAATTGCCCGCTGGCCGCATCCCAGCGCGGCAGGATCAGGTCCTTGGCTGCATCGAGTTGCGGCAGGCGGGGGTCGGCTACGACTTTTCGAGGATCCCGCTCGGGGACCAGCGTATCGGCGGCGTCCGTCGGGATGGGCTTCCCGCCATTCCAGTACAGGTTGTTGTGGATGGTCTGCTGGCTTCCGGCAGCGAAGGTCTTGGCCCGGCTGATCGCCAGCCGCGGCATCTGCCCGCTGGGATCGCACCAGATGTTGTTGCAGAAACTCACGTCGCCCATGGGCGGGTTCTTGTCGATATTCAGGCAAACCACCGCGAAAGCCCCGGAGTACTGGACCGCCGGATGACCCACGACCGTGTTGGCCCGCACCGTGATGTCGCGCAGGCCGCCCTTGAACAGCAGCGTGCCCCAGGTACGGACCGGCGAGTTGTGGATGAACAGGTTGTTCTCGACGGTGATCTTCTGCGCCTCGTAGAACGGCTTGCCATCCTCGCCCAGCAGAAGGAACGCCTGATCGGGCCGGCCGTCGAAATTGAGGAAGATGCAGCGCCGCACGGCGATCCGGCTGGTCACGTCGGGCGTGCTGCCGGAGTTCTTGATGACGATGAACCCCTGTCCCTTGTGAACGCTGGTCCGCTGGCTGCCGGCGTAGTCGTCGAAGAGGATGCTGTCTTCAATGGCGATGTCGGTGACCGTGTTGATGTCCAGGTGCTGGTCGCCCTCGTGATCGGTGGGGTTGTAGAAGACGCAGCGCCGGAAGCTGATGTCGTGGGCGGCATCGTTGATCTTTACCATGTCGTTGCCGTAGCCGTCGTGAATGATGCAGTCCTCGAAGTTCAGATGGTGCATCCTGGCAGTGACATGGACCAGGTACTCGCCTCTGCCCTCACCGCTGCCACAGATCTCCAGCCCTTGAAGAGTGATGTTGGCGGCTCCGGAGCATGACAGCGCGCGGACCTGCCCGGCGGCCGGGCTGAGACGGGCACGATAAGGGTTCTCCGCCCGGATGGTGCATGTGCTGGTAAACGCCCGCGTCGCCGACTGGGCCCCGACATACAGCCCGTCACGCAGAAGGATGGTCGGCTGCTCATCGGGCACGCGCTCGGTGGCGTGGCGGATGGTTTGCCAGGGATGGGCCGCAGAGCCGTCGCCGGCGCTGTCATCGCCGTTCGGCGCGACGTACCACGTGCCCGCCTTCGCCAACTGGGCGCAAGCCAGAAGCATCAGGCCGCAGATCATCGGAAACCTGGCCGGCACGGCGACGTGGTTCATGATCGGCATGCTACCGGCGCTACGTGCAAGTGGGGGAATCACACGGGGGCGCGGCATCGTGTCCTTCCTTAATTGTCCTCCATCATAACGGAAAAGTGAAAAGTGACGAGCGCCGCAGATCGAACCGGGACAGCGGTCTGGCTGGGCACGGAGGCCGACATAGACCGGCTGGACTGGTACGGCGGCGAGCCCACGGAGATCATCCGCAACAGCTCGCCGAGCCCACAGCTTGCCTCGGCCGCATTGGAAACCGTCGCGGCATCGGGCTTCGAGCCGGTTCCGCGCTGGAGCCGCGGCGGGTTCAACCTGAAGGCGGACAGCGGCCAGGTGGCCGGCGGTCAGCGGTCGCCCGGCAACCGCTGGTCGTATCGCTGCATCGTAGTGCCGCACTGGACGCTGTTCCTGCTGCTGGCCTGGGCACCGGCCCTGCGTCTGCGGCAGCGCTGGATCCGTCGACAACGGCGGAAGCGGGGCTTGTGCCTCAATTGCGGCTACGACGTTCGGGCTTCGGGCGAAGTCTGCTCCGAATGCGGGCAGAGCCTGCGGACGATCGAACCGGCCGGGACTCCGGTGCGCCGATGGCGACGAGGGCGATGGGCGGCCGGCGTGCTTGTCGCCGGAGTTACGCTGATCTTGGTCTACGTATGCGGGCAGGGCGAGCGGCCCGAGCCGGTCGTGCGGCTGGGTCCGGCGACCACGTTGCCCGCAGGCCCATTGCCCCGACAGATCGAGTTGGAGGTGGGAGGCGGGCTGGTCATGCGGTTCGTGCTGATCCCATCCGGCCGGTTCCTGATGGGCTCCCCACCGAGCGAGGTCGGACGGCGAGAGGACGAGCGACAGCACGAGGTGATCATCAGCCGGCCCTTTTATATGGGCGTCTCGGAAGTAACGCAGGAGCAGTACCAAGCGGTGATGGACAATAACCCCAGCGAATTCATGGGAGCGAAGAACCCGGTTGAGACTGTGTCCTGGGATGATGCTGTGGCGTTTTGCCGTAAACTGTCCGAGCGATCCGGGTACAAGGCGCATCTGCCGACGGAAGCGGAATGGGAATATGCATGCCGGGCCGGTACGGCCACCCCGTTCCACACCGGCCGGACATTGCCGAGGGATACCGCTTCCGCTTCGCGCCCGACTATCGGGACTTCAACTTCGGGTTCCGGTGCGTCCTGGATTCTCCCTGGACCATCCAAACTCCACAACCTCAGCCTCCTAAACCGCCGCCAGTTTGGAGCCCAGACAACCCGGACCTCTTGCCCCATCCATCCCCAGGCAACAATGAACGGCACCCCGACCCGGGAGACGGAGACACACATGAAACGCTCAATCGGGGCCAGGACGCCGATCTACCCGACGTCCGTCTGGATTGTCGGCTCGTACGACAAGCGGGGTAGGCCCAACGGGATGACCGCGGCCTGGGGTGGCGTATGCTGCTCCGACCCGCGGTGCGTAGCCGTGTCGCCACAGAAGGCAACGCACACCTGAATCTCGCGGGCTTCACGATCGCTTAAGGTTGGCCCTTCTATGATGACCACGGTCTTGGCCGGATACGCCGCATCGTGCGGTTGGACGCCCGGTGTCGGATCGTAACTCAGTTGAGGTTTACGGACAACACCGGCGGCTGCTCGACGGCACCCAATCCGAAGACGATCGCACAATGAAAAGGAAACGCATCATGATACGCGCGAGATGGCTGATGAGCGTGCTGGCAGTGCTGCTGCTGCTGGTTGTAGCTGGACCGGTACAGGCGCAAGGCGGTCGTGGTGGCCGCGGAGGCCGCGGGGCGGGAAACCAGGGCAGCCCGGGAAACTTCGACCCGGCCCAGATTCAACAGCAAGTGATGCAACAGCAGCAGATGGACCGGATCCGCGACCAGCTCGGCGCTAAAGAAGATG
>JBIOJL010000062.1:0-18574 GCA_044450885.1 Tepidisphaerales bacterium | reverse complement strand
GTTGCGAAGGCAGGTCCGGCGCGGCCGCTTCAGCACGTTCTGAACCAGCGCCTGGATACGGGCGACGTGCCCCCCCTGCTCGCGGATGAAGAGAATGCCCGTATTGGGTTCGGCCGGGGTAATGGTGAGCGTGCTGCGCTCCCCCGAGAACAGGCCGAGCCCGTCCAGGCTGACTTCGGTCGAGATGGTTCGCTGCGGTTCCGGCATTTGCCAACGGACGCGAGCCCGTCCGAAATCCTCAGTATAACGACAGGCCGCCAGAAAGGGAGAGGGTCTGGAAATGACGAATTACTAAACTTGAATGACGAATGAATGAAGAAATAACGGAGGCGCAGGGGCAATGCGATGCCAAGTGGCGGCGACGTTACCACAGGGTTGCCGGGTAGTGCGACTGGATCACGCGGTCACACGAGATGAGCCGGGCTTTGGCGATTCTGGCCTGGGCGACGATGATGCGGTCGAACGGGTCGCGGGTCCAGTTCTCGGCGATCGCCGCCGAGGCGATGGCCGGAAACGGCCGGTCACAGGTCTGGAGCCCAATTTCCCGACTCAGGGCACTGATAACACGGGTCGCGGTGGCATCAACCCGCTTGATCTCGTGAAGATACGCCAGCTCAAGTAAGACCATGGGCGAGATGAACAGGTCGTTCTCCTCGATCCCGGCCACGGCACGGGTGGAGAGCATGTCCGTCCGCCCGGCGTAAAGCCAGACGACAATGTGGGTATCAAGGTAGACCATCGTTCTTCCATTCCGAAGACCAGTCCAGATTCAACAATTCCTTGGGGTCGCAGCGCAGAGCTTTGCGACACTTCAGATTGCCGAGTTTGCCGGCCTTGCGCTCGGGCACAAGGCGAACCTTGTGTCCCTTTCGCGTAATCTCCACCGGGATGCCGGTGGAAATCGCCTCATCCACGATCTTGTAGAGATTCGCCCGCAGGCTGGAGATACTGATGGCCATGGTACACTCCGGTTGGCCTACGATATCATCGTACGTACCAAATACAAGACTCGTACGAACATTATCATCGGAACAATGGTGGCATGGAGCCCGCGGGAATGGTCAAGTTCGTGGCATGGCCAGTGGGGACGCTGGCCCCACTACGTCATTGAGGCATTCGGCATTCTCTCGTCATTCGGATTTCGTCATTCGTCACTTCGCCGCGGCATCCGCCGGGAAGATCGCCTTGAGGAAATGCCGGTCGTGCGCGTAGCTCCGCTGCAGCCCCAGCGGCATCGGGCCTTCAAGCTGGATCCAGCCCGAGTACTGAATGTCATCCAGGGCGCGCCGCATCTCCCAGAAATCTATCTCCCCCTGGCCAAAGAGCTTACCGGCGTAATCCTTGGCGTGGAATTCCTTGATGTTCTTTGAGCCCAGGGTGCGGATTTCCTTGAAGATGTTGTAGCCCATCTTCGTGGAGTTGCCCACGTCGTAGTAGCAGGTGATGGCCGGGCTGCCGACCGAGTCGATGATGTGCAGATGTTCCTCGGCCGAAAGCCAGCTTTCGACACCCAGGAAGACCCCCGCCTTCTCGGCCTTCGGTGCCACGCGCTTGAGGCGGCGAATGACTTCGTCCGTGCCGGCTTTGTCGCCCTTGAGATCATCCTTGCCGAAGAACGCCAGGAGCACGACGTTGACCCCGACCGCCTTGGCGACATCGACGCTGTCGGAGACCCATTCCTCGGTTCGCGGGTCGGACTTGTAAGGGATGTCGTTCAGGACACCCATGCCCAGTGAGGCGATGCAGGTGCCGAATTTCTTCGCGTTGTCGGCGAACTGCTGCTGGACCTCCGGTTTGCGCAGGTCGAACTTGCCGCCGGGCCCGCCGAAGGAAACCATGGCCCCGTCGAGGCCCATCTCGGCACACCAGCGCAGGCAATCCGGGTCGGCCGACTTGCCGGTCATCCAGTCGCAGACGCCGATGCGGAAGCGCTGTTTGGCAGGCGTCACCTCGGCGAATGCCGGAGCCGCACCGGCGGCGAGGGCGAAGGCGCTGGTGGTCTGGAGAAACTGGCGGCGGGTGAAGGTGGTCATGTGAACCTCGGGTCTGTAACGACGTCGATGGCGGAAATGATGTGCTGAAGCACACTTACGTTGCTGCAACGGCGACGCCGATCACCGGGATGGTGTGCTGAAGCACACCCTACTTGATCTGCTTCAGGGCGTCGACGGCGATCTTGTCGTTGATCGCCGACAGCGCGTCGATGGCCTGCTGGCGACGTTCCGGCGGCAGAGATGCGGCCAACGCCCGGTCCTTGAGTGCGAAGACCGAATTGACCGGCCGGAGGCGGCAAGCGATGTCGGCGAAGGAATCGGACCACTTGAGCGTCAGCGCCCCCAGCCGGCCGAGCAGATGGGCGTACATCGCCTCTTCCTTGCCGGTGCAACCGGCCGCGAGGTCATCGAGATACGCCTTGTCGCCCGGCGGGTACTGCCGGGCAACCTCCGTCAGCACGTCGCGGGCCTCGTTCAGGGGCTTGTCGCGCATCGCGACCGCCGCCGCCCGGCGCACGGCCGGTAAGGGGTCTTTGGCTTTGTCCGACATGGCGGGAGATTCAGTCTGCTGCATGGAAGACTCCGATCAGGTTACGCGGTTGCTTTCGCCTTGGGTCGACAGCCCTCGATCTTGTCCATGGCTTCCGGACTGAACAACTGTTCCCCACAGATCGGACACTCGTGGAAATGCACATTGGGCACAATGTAACGGCGACCCTTGAACGTCCGTGTCAGCGTCCGACGAACCAGTCGGAGTTCGCGGCTGCCGCAGGTTGGACAAATCTTATGGTTCAGCATGCGAATCACTCGGCCATCTTGGCTGATATCATGTCCATTTCGTCCGCGGCCTTGCGGCTGAAGTCGTAACGACCCGCAAGTACCGCCCGCTTGATGCGGACCAGCGTGCTGTTCATACAGCCTTGTCTACACCCATTCCCGACACGGCGTTGTCAGGAATGGACACCTCCTTCCGCCTCAAGGATAATTCCGAATCTCCGCCAGCAGCGTTTCCTGCGCATTCGGCGCCGCCGCCAGGAACGGCACTTTGGCACCACGGTAGCCGGTCAGGTCGAAGGGAAATACATCCTTCCCGGCGGGATCGGTAAACCGCCCCCCGGCTTCCAGCACGACTGCTGCGGCCGCGGCGGCATCCCAGATCTTGCCTCCGATGGTCACCGCTCCGTGGGCGATGCCGGCGCCGACCTGGCACGCTTCCAGCGCCGCCGAACCCATGATCCGCATCTTCCAGATCGTCTGCCCCAGCCAGCGGACGGGGTATTGCGGCAGGCGGCCGGTCTTGTCCAGGAGATTGCTCGTCAGCATCAGAACCGAGCGCTCGCTCAGCGGCGTGGTGAGGGCCGACACCCGTTTGGCGTCCATCCACGCCCCGTGGCCCTTCTCGGCCGCGTAGACAACACCGCGACAGACGTCGTACACGACGCCCGCCACCGGATAACCTCGATCCAGCAGCCCGATGCAGACCGCAAACGTCGGAAAACCGGCCACGAAGTTGTTCGTGCCATCCAGCGGATCGATCACCCACACCCGCCCGGCCGGATTCGGGCAGTCGAAGGTGATGTCGTCGCCCGTGTCGTTTTCCTCGCCGACAATCCCGTCGCCCGGAAATCGCTTTCGCAGGCCGGCCACAATGTGCCGCTGGCTGGCCCGGTCGGCATCGGTCACGGCCTCGCTGCTGGCCGCCTGATGCGTCTTGGTCAGCCGCTCCACCCGGCCGAAATGATCGAGAATGATCCCCCCCGCGCCGCGGGCAAGGTCAATGATGTACTGCAAATCGCTGGACAGATTCATGGCCGTGGTTGTCATGCCTTCCAGTCTCGGTGTCAAGCATGGGCACCGGCTGCGGGCGTGACCACAAATCCGGGAGGGCCGTGCTTCTGCACGGCCGGAATGGTCGCGCCGCGAAACGGCCGCAGTGAACTTCGGTCCGCCGGGGAAGATAGCGGCCTGCGGGCGATCGGTCGGTCAAAAGGTCCGCTGTCCCGACCTGAACAGTGCCTCGCAGCAGAACTTGAACTTCTTGCCGCTGCCGCAGGGGCAGGGGTCGTAGCGGCCCCCGGGCGGGTCGGGGCGCCGCCGGGGCAGTTCGTCGGCAAGCTCCCGAATGGAGCCTTCCAGATCGTCGTGCTCCGAATACCGGACTGATTCGGATGCGCCGGCCTCCAGAAAGGCCCGGATGATCATCGCGTTGTGGCGGCTGCGGGCTTCGGGGGGCATCGTCGGGTCGGAGCTGAGCAGCAGTCCCCTGGCATCCAGGCGCCTGGCGATCACCTCAAGGTCGTCCGGCGTCACCGGCAGCGCCGCCCCGCTGGTCATCCAGTAGTCTCCCGGGCAGAGCAGGCGTGCCGCGAAAGCCACGCCCGGCATTGCCGTGGCGCCAAGTCCCATGTCGATGACCCTGCGGTCTTCACCGTTGGTCAGACTCCGCAGGATCGCCCCCACTCCCGGGATGCGATCCATGACCCCATAGACGTCGTATTCGGCTTCGCACGCGGCCGACAGATATCGCCGCTCGTCCGGATCGGCCGCCGCCATGCGGGACTGGGCATAGCGCTGGATGGCCGTGCTCCCGTCACGGAAAACGTCGAACATCGCGAACTCCATCAGCACCGACATGGTCTGCTCGGAGTCGAAAACCAGAGTCCCCGATCGCAGCAGACCAAGCATCCGCCCGGCCGTCCGGATGTCCTCCTTTGGCAGACCGCGAGTCATCTCCGCATTGGCGCGATTCCCCGAGGTACGAATGTGGTGATAGTCGGAAACCAGGTGCTTGTAGTCGTCCATGACGTAAGTCTCCCAGATAGCCGCATAGTTTGTCACACAATGGCGAGGATATCAACAGGCTCTGCGCGGGGGCCGGGACCGAGGACACGCCGGCGCCGGCCGGTTTAGAACCGGCGTATCAACGACTGTCGGGCTTTCGCTCCGGGTGCCACGGCTTGTCTACTGCAAGCCGTGTCTGCGTGACCGCGAAGCACGGCTTGCAGTAGACAAGCCGTGGCACCCAAAATCTGGACAGTTGTTCCGGCGCGAATCCTTACACATAATCATGCTGTTGACTCAGTTGCAGCGTCTTGTCCACCGCGTTCGGGACACGCGGTGTGCCGACGAACATCGCACCACGGAATCCGGGCATCCAGAATGGTGCTCCCTCAGGCGGCCGCCGCGATCACCGATCGCGGCTGCAGACCCGACGTGTCCTGGCGCGGCGCCGACGGCCCATTGGCAATTCGCTCATTCGACATTCTCTCGTCATTCGGATTTCGTCATTCGCCATTCCACCCCAGCCCCATCAAACGTCGAGATTCTTCACCTCCAGCGCATGCTCCTCGATGAACCTCCGCCGGCGCTCGACGTCTTCGCCCATCAGCACCGAGAACAACTGCTCGGCCTCGCTGGCCTGTTCGAGCGTCACGCGCAGGAGCACTCGCCGGGAACGATCCAGGGTCGTGTCCCAGAGCTGCTCGGCATTCATCTCGCCCAGGCCCTTGTAGCGCTGGATCTCGATGTTGCGGCGGGCCAGCCGGTGCAGCTCGGGCACGATCTGCGCCACGCCGGCGACGTTGATGACCTCCGCCTCGTTGGCCAGGGCATAACGCGTCATCAGTTTCTCGCCGCTGACCGATTCCTCCTGCGTCAGGAAATAGTCGTCCGTTAGCAAGCCTACGGCCTCCAGTTGGGCAAAGAGCTTCTCCAGATCCTTCACCTCGTGCAGTTCCTGGCTCCGCTGCAGGCGCAGGCGGTTCTCGGCATCCGCCTGCTTCTGCTGCTCGGTCAACTCGGCCGCCGGTGCCTGATCCGAGTCAAACAGCAGGTCCTGCTCCTGGAGGAACACATCGCGATCGTCGGCCGACAGGAAGAAGTGATCGTGCCCGTCCACCACCACTCGATAGAGCGGCAGCCGCCCGGCCGAGTCGCGTTTGGAGAGGAAATCGGCGAAGTCGATGCCCCGGCGCTGCACCACCCGCACCGATTCCTCCACCTTGGCCAGCAAATCCAGCACGCGCCGCAATTCCTCGCCGCCCATGCGCGACGCCTCGCGTCCCTCGTCGTCGCGGATGATCAGTTGCGACCCTTCCAAGCCCATTTCCGTGAGCTTGTTCCGCATGGCCCGCTCGTTGAGCACATACTCGCTCTTCTTCTTGCGGGTCACCAGATACAGCGGCGGCTGGGCCACATACACCCGCCCGGCCGAGATGAGCTGCGTCATGTGCCTGAAGAAGAACGTCAGCAGCAGCGTGCGGATGTGCGAGCCGTCGACGTCGGCGTCGGTCATGATGATGATCTTGCCATAGCGCCGCTTCTCGAGGTCGAACTCCTCGCGGATGCCGCAGCCCATGGCCTGGATGATGGTGCGGATTTCCTCGTGGCCGAGCATCTTCACCAGATTGGCTTTCTCGACGTTCAGGATCTTACCCTTCAGCGCCAGGATCGCCTGGATGTTGGAATCGCGTCCCTGTTTGGCCGACCCGCCTGCGGAATCGCCTTCGACCAGGAACAGTTCCGTGTCCTCGTTGCTCTTGGAACGGCAGTCGGCCAGCTTCCCCGGCAGCCCGCCGCCATCGAGCGAGTTCTTCCGGCGCGTCAACTCGCGGGCCTTGCGGGCGGCCTCGCGGGCCTCGGCCGCCATCATGCCCTTCTCCACGATCGACTTGGCTTCCTTGGGGTTCTCCTCGAGATAGCTGCCGAGGAACTCGCCGACCGCGCCCTGGACAAAGCTCTCGACTTCGCTGTTGCCCAGTTTCGTCTTGGTCTGGCCCTCGAACTGCGGCTCGGGAACCTTGACGGAGATGATCGCCGTCAGGCCCTCGCGCAGGTCGTCGCCGGATGGCCGGAAATCGTTCTTCAGCAACCCGGCCTTCTCGGCGTAGCGGTTCATGCACCCCGTGAGTGCCGTCTTGTAGCCCGAGAGGTGCGTGCCGCCTTCGTGGGTGTTGATGTTGTTGCAGAAGGAGAAAATGGTCTCGTTGTAGCCATCGTTGTATTGCATGGCGACTTCAATCACCAGCCGCGTCGCCGGGTCTTCCTTGCGGAAATAGATGGGCTTGGGCAGCAACGGAATCTTGCCGTCGTTGAGGTGGCGGATGAACTCGATCAGCCCTTCGGTGTACCTGAACTCCTCCTTCTTGCCCGTGCGCTCGTCCTCGATGACCATGTGCAGGCCTTCGTTGAGGTACGCCATCTCCCGCATCCGCCCGGCCAGGATATCGTAGCTGAACTCGATGACCGGGAAGATCTGGTTATCCGGCTTGAACGTCACCTTGGTGCCGGTGGGGCTCGACCACCCCACCGCCGGAATCATCTTCAGATCCGCGCTCTTCCGCCCGCGCTCGAACTCCATGTGATGGCACTTGCCATCGCGCAACACCTCGATTTCCATCCACTCCGACAGGAAATTGACGACGGATGCGCCGACCCCGTGCAGCCCGCCCGAGGTGCGATAGGCCGAGTTCTCGTTGTGCTCGAACTTGCCGCCAGCGCCCAGCGTCGCCAGCACCACCTCGACCGTGGGAATGCCCGCCGTCGGGTGAATGCCCACCGGAATCCCGCGCCCGTCGTCGGTCACCGTACAGGAGCCATCCTGATTGAGCACCACCTTGATGGTCTTCGCGTGCCCCGCCAGCGCCTCGTCAACCGAGTTGTCGACGATCTCCCAGATCAGGTGGTGCAACCCGCGCGAGGTCGTGTCGCCAATGTACATCGCCGGGCGCTTGCGCACATGCTCCACGTCATCGAGCACCTGGATGGCGCTCTCGTTGTATTCCTGCGGCTGCGTCTTTGAATTCGGATTCGCGTTCGTATCGGCCATCTGAAAAAACTCCATCCTGTTCACCCAGGGCGATTGCATGTGGCCCGTTCGGAGTTCACGCTTTAGCGTGTCTTGCGGGCGTTTCCACGGAAAGACAAGCTGAAGCTTGAACTCCGAACGTCGGCAAACGACCGCACGCAATCGCCTTCTCAGTTCATCGCGGCGGACCTTCCATGAAACCCGCCGCGCCAGTCATTCTAGCCCTTGGCGGACACCGTTCCGCCGCGGGCAAAACCGAAGCGGGCATTATCGCACAAATCTCGTTCCATGGCCACAACCGCAAGGCAACCGCCTATCCTGCAAGTTGCTGTCAGCAAAGCAGTTACGATTGCCGCCAACATTCGCGATCTCGCATCCGGTTTTTCCCCGCGATTGCCATTCGCTTCCCGTCCTCAAATGCCGTATTTTACGCGGCAACGCTGCCGTAGAATCGTGGGGCAGACGTCCCTTGTCGTCTGTCACGTGACCAGAATCTCGGGAGGGCCGTGCTCCTGCACGGCCGGAGTGGTCGTACGGCGAACCGGCCGTAGCGGACTGTGGCCCTCCCGAAAGAACGGTCACGCCGTCTGTCATCAGCAGGAGCCTTTGCCCATGAAGTGTGCCGTTCTCGAGATCCCCTTCAAACTCCCCATGCGCCATTGCCCCGAGAATCCCGGCGGCAACGCGGCCAGGTGCGCCGACTGCGTCAAGGAACGCATCGGCTGGCGTCCCGGCATCCATGAAGTGGAACTCAAGTCCGAGGGCGAATCGGCCACCCTCCGGCTCTCCTACGACCCGCGCCTGCTCACCCTCACCCAACTCGAAGCCGAACTGCAGCGGGTCGAGCCCTGCATCTATACCAACCGCACCCAGACCGTGCTCAACATCGAAGGCATGTCCTCCCAGGCCTGCGAACGTCGCATCGACTCCACACTCGCCGGCATGGCCGGCGTTGTCGCCGCCGCATCCTACGCCGGCGGCACCATCCGCCTCGAATACGACCCGGAAACCTGGCCGCTGCTCGAGATCATCGCCCGTGTCGAGAAAATGGGCTATCGCGTCCGTGGCCAGATGCCCGCCGAGGCGGGGGCCGAACTGGCGCCGGCCGCAGCCGCCCCACCGCCCGCCACCGGCCTGCTCGCCTGGGTGCGCGCACACACGGAGATGTCGCTCGTCGCCCTCTCCGGCGTTCTGCTGCTTTGCGGATTCCTGGCCCATGTCCTGGGCGGCCCGGCCTGGCTCCGCGTCACGCTGCTGGCGGCCAGCGCCCTCCTCTCCAGCACCCACACCTTCCCCGCCGCCATCGAAGCTCTCCGCGGCCTCCGGCTCGACGTCGATGTCCTCATGTTCGCCGCGGCCGCCGGAGCTGCCTACCTGGGGCACTACGAGGAAGCCGCACTGCTCCTCTTTCTTTTCGGCGCCGGCAGCGCCGGCGAGCACATCGCCCTGGAACGCGCCCGCAGCGCGATCAACGCGCTGTCGAAGATCGCCCCCGAAAACGCCCTCCGCCTTATGGCCGACGGCTCCACCGAAACCGTCCGCGTCGAACAACTCGCCATCGGCGATCGCGTCGTCGTCCGGCCGTTCGACCGCGTCGCCGTCGATGGCGAGATCGTCGAAGGCTCCTCGGCGCTGGATCAGTCGGCCGTCACCGGCGAATCCATCCCGGTCGAGAAAGTCCCCGGCGACAGCGTCTTCGCCGGCACCATGAACAACGAAGGCCGCCTCATCGTCCGCACCACGCGCCTGGCCAGCGAGAGCACCCTCTCCAAGATCATCCGCCTCGTCGAGGAAGCCCAGACCACCAAGTCGCCCACCCAGGTCTTCACCGCCAAGGTCGAACGCTGGTACGTCCCGGCCGTGTTCATCGCGACCACGCTCATCGTCCTGATCCCGACGCTGTTCTTCCACGGCGAGTGGGCCGTCTGGTTCTACCGGGCCATGGCCTTCCTGACGGCCGGCTCACCCTGCGCCCTGGCCATCGGCACCCCGGCCGCCATCCTCTGCGGCATCGCCCGCGCCGCCCGCGACGGCGTCCTCATCAAGGGCGGCATGCACCTGGAGAACATGGGCCTCGTCCACGCCATCGCCTTCGACAAAACCGGGACGCTCACCGTCGGCCACCTCACCGTCAGCGATGTCATCCCCCTGGCCGACATCGGCGAAGATGAAATCCTCGCCCTGGCCGCCAGTGTCGAGGCCCACAGCGTCCATCCCCTGGCCGCGGCAATCGTCAAGGAAGCCCAGGCCCGCGGCTGCACCATCCGCGAGGCCGCCGACGTCGGGCAGCATCCGGGCCTCGGCGCATTCGGCCGACTCGACGGCCGGCGCATCGCCGCCGGCAAGTACGAACTCATCACCGGCAACAGCAACGGCAACGCGGCCCTGCTGGCCCGCGTGGACGAACTCGCCGGCAAGGGCCGGGCCATCGTCATGGTCGGCCGCGATGATAAACCCATCGGCCTGATCGGCCTCTCCGACCAGGCCCGCGCCAATGCCCGCGAGGTCCTCAACCACCTGCGGCAACTGGGCATCAAGCGCAACGTCATGCTCACCGGCGACCACGTCCTGGCCGCCCGCGCCATCGCCGCCCAGGTCGGCGTGGACGAGGTCCAGGCCGGCCTGCTTCCCGAGCAGAAGCTCGAATGCCTGCGCGAACTCTCCCGCAAATACGGCCACGTCGCCATGATCGGCGATGGCGTCAACGACGCCCCCGCCCTCGCCCAGGCCGCCGTCGGCGTCGCCATGGGCGCGGCCGGCTCCGACATCGCCATGGAAACCGCCGACGTGGTGCTCATGGCCAGCGACCTCGGCAAACTCCCCTTCGCCATCGCCCTTTCGCGCCGCAGCCGGGCGCTGATCGTGCAGAACCTGGTGATCGCCATCGGCGTGATCGCCATAGTCGGCCCCCTGGCCGCCTTCGGTTTCGCCAACCTGACCCTGGCCGTGATCCTCCACGAAGGCTCGACAGTCGTCGTCGTCTGCAACTCCCTACGTCTGCTCGCCTTCCGCAACCCCGTGAGCAGCGAACGTTAAATCTCCCTCTCCCACCGGGAGAGGGCCGGGGTGAGGGCGTATACGGTTGAGCCACTCCGCCGCGACAGTTCCAGCGGGCGCCCACGACCGACGCCGTAGAATTGCCGCAAAATAGCTCGGAAGGCACAAAACAAAACAACCCACCGCGCCAGCCAACACCCGGCCTCATCACTCCGTTTTTGTGCCCTTTGTGCCTTTTCGCGGCCATTCCCTTAAACTCTTGAACCCTTGAGCTTTTGAACCCTTGAACTCTTGAGCCTTCCGTTCTTCGCCTTCACCACCGCCTTCGCTTTCGGCTTCGCCGCCCCCTTGGACTCTTGAACCTTGGAACTCTTGAACCCCTGGCTTTTCGCCGCCACGGGCTCCGCCATCACCGCCAAAGTGCCGCCGACGCCCTCGTCGGCGGAATCCCCAAGCGCCGCCGCCACCCGATCCCCCAGATGCGCCGACACCTCCGCAAAATCCCCCGCATCCACCACGCCATCACAATTCACATCTCCCAGAAACCACTGCGCGCCCGTCCGCCCCATGTTCGCAATCACCGCGAGACTCTCATGTTCGCGCACTCCCCATTTCCGACCTCAGCGTGTCGGCGATTCGCTGGAACAGGTCGGACCAGTCCCCGGGCTTCTGCTGCCGGAACAGCCGCATCGTCGGATACCACGGCGAGTCCTCCCGATTCAGCATCCATCGCCAGTCCGCAACGAAGCAGAGTGCGACCCAGACCCGCACGCCAAGTGCGCCGGCCAGGTGGGCAATGCTCGTGTCGCTGGTGATCACCAGATGGAGATTCTTCATCACCGCGGCCGTGTCCATGAAAGGCCCCGCCGCCTCATCCAAACCACCGCCCAAATCAACCAGCTTCAGCTCCTGCCCTGCGTCAGCTATCTGTTCCAAACCGCGCTTCTTCTGCAAACTCACCAGCCGCACGCGGTCAACCTGGGCCAACGGGCCGAAGTGGTGCAGACGGATCGACCGCTGCCCATCGCCGGCGTAGGCCGTGTTGCCCTGCCAGGCGATGCCCACCTTGAACCCCTCGGTCTTCGCCAACTCGTCCCGCCACCGGCTCACCAGAGACTCGTCGGCCCGCAAATAGGGGACGCCGTCGGGAATCGTGTCGGGCGTGGTCCGCAGCACCCGTGGCGCGCTCATCAATCAACGGCAACCGCACGTCAAACGCTGGCAGCACTTCGCCTTTCGCGAAGACCCGCACGTCCGGAGACAGCCCGGCCAGGATTGCCTTGAGCGGAGCCTGACATTCGACGACCACTCGCGCGCCCCGCTGCACGATCACCAGCGCATAGCGGATGAACTGGATCGTGCTCCCCAGACCCTGCTCGCAATGCAGCAGAATGGTGCGGCCGACAATGTCCCCGCCATCCCACAACGGCTGCCGAAACCGCAGATGCTCCGCATGATTCTCGGGCAACTTCCAGCGCCACTCGTACTCCTCCCAACCCTGCTCCCAGTTGCCGCTCGCCAGCAACATCAGCGCCCGATTCAGGCGGGCCTGTGCCTGCTTCGGGTTGAGCTGAATCGCCTGATCCAGAAATCCAACCGCCTCCCGCATCTGCCCGCGGCTCTGGTGCAGCAATGCCAGATTGCTATAGACATCGGGGCTCCGCGGAGCAAGCTCCGCCGCCTTTTGAAAGCAGGTGATGGCCTCGTCGCTTCGCCCGAGTTTCCCCAGCGCGTTGCCAAGATTGAGCTGGGCCTCCAGGTAGACCGGCCGCACACCGATGGCCGTACGATACTCCGCAATGGCCTCGTCGCCCCGTCCAAGCCGCACCAGCGCGTTGCCAAGATTGTTATGCCCTTCGGCGTAATCCGGCTTGAGAGCGATCGCCCTGCCGAACGCCGCCACGGCGTCGTCCACGCGCCCGAGTTTGTCCAGGACGTTCCCGAGACTGTTGTGATAGTCGGGCAACTTCGGGTTCCGGGCGATGGCCCGCTCGATCAACTGCGCGGCCTCGCTGCTGCGCCCGGTATGGTGGATGACGATACCCAGGAGATGCAGCGCCCCCGCATGCTCGGGATCACCCGCGAGCACTCGCCCGCAGGCGGCTTCCGCTTCCTGGTAGCGGCTGGCCCGCAGAAGATCCACCGCTGAACGAAGAACCGCCTCAATGTTGACCGGCTCGCGTTTCTCCGCCGGCATCCGTGGGGGAGGCGGAGACGGTTTGGCCGGCCTCGACCCCGGGTCGCGGTCGTTGGCCCCATCCTCCCACGCCCACCGGCGTTTCCCGTCATTGATGACCACCCGCGAGAGGACCGAATCGGGAAACGCCCGCAGCTTGCCGCCAACCTGATAGACCAGGTCCGCCAGCAGCGTGTCCTCGTATTGAATCACCATGCCACGGTCGGGGTAGTCATTTTCGCGGAGAAACGCCGTCCGAGCCAGAAAGCACCCGCCGGTGCAGAACTGGATCATCTGCCGCTGTGATTCCGGCACGTACTGCAAACCGCGCCACCATGGGCGACTCTCCGCGACACGCTGATATGCCTGATTGCGGGGCCAAAGGTACACCGCCCCGGCCACGTCGACGGGGTCCTCGGCACGAGCGAATTCGCAAATGGCCTCGGCCCAACCCTCTCTTACATAACAGTCGTCGTCCATCACCAGCACGTAGGGCGTGGAAACCATCTCCAGCATCGTGCGCAGCATCGGGTCCTTGTGGCGATTGCGGCCGGATTCAATCGACGTCGTGATCAACCCTTCATCCACGTTGCGCCGCACCAGCCTCAACGTCTCGTCGCAGCAGGTGTTGCAGCCCACATAGACATCACAGAGTTCCCGAAGGTTCCGTGTCTTCGTCAAGCTGTTGATCGCCCGGCAGGAATAGTGCGGGTAGCCCCCGTAGCAAACCAGAAGCACGCTGAAGAGCTTGTCACCGGCCCCTGTCTGGCTCATGGGATTCTCCCGATAAGAATGTCCTCTTATATCAACAGAGGCACCACGTCGCCAGCCCATTTTCTGCTGCAGCAGCCGCCCCGAATCGCCGGTCGCAATGAATTCCGAATTCTTCACGATTTTGTAGTCCTTTGCCCCCTTGACAAGCCGCAGCGGAGTGCTATGTTGGACGCAGTAGATAGTTGGGTACATTCGGGTTTCGGTTGTTGATCTTGGGTTCCTTCAATTCATCCCCGGCAAACCGGGGAGGTGGTCATGTCGCGCTCCAGGCGTCTGACGCGTCTTTGGCATGCAGTGTCGGCGGTGTTCGGGGCGCATCGGCCGCCGGAAAGCGAGCCGGCGCAAAGGGCCCGCCGCCGGGCAAAGCCGTGCTCCATCGAGCGGCTGGAAGAGCGGCAGATGCTGACCACCTGGGTGCCGGCCGAGATCGGCGCGGCGCTGATCCCCGGCAGCCTCGACGAAGGCCAATGCGCCACCATATACGTCTGCTCCACCATGAGCGCCTGCCAGTGCTACGGATCGAGCCCCGACTCGATCAGTTCCTGGACCATCACCTGGGGCGATGGAAGCACCGAGGACATCTCCGGCGCGTCCGGGTCCCTCAATCACCTGTACGACGACAACGGCTCCTATTCCGTGTATGCCGCGCCGCACGGCAATTGCACCTACAACGATGTCTGTTGCAGCGTTGCCGTGAACAATGTCGCCCCCTGCGCATCCCTCAACCTCAGCAGCTACACGGTCAATGAGGGCGATACAGTCACGGCATACTTCACCAATGAATCCGACCCATCCAACGCCGACCGGTCGGCCGGCTTCCACTACAGCTTCTCCCTCGACAGCGGAAACCTCGCCGGCGCCTACGCCGACGCGAACCAGGGCAGCCAGTTCACCTTCCCGGACAACGGCTACTACACGGTTTACGGCCGCATATTCGACAAGGACAACGGGTATTCGGACTACTCCACGTGCGTCACCGTCAACAACGTCGCGCCCACCGCGTCCATTTCCGTGAGCAGCACCTGCGTCGACGAGGGCCAGTGCGTAACCGTATCGCTTTCGGACGCCACCGACGCCTCTTCCGTCGACCAGCAGGCCGGCTTTTACTACAGCTTCGGCCTGGACAGCGGAAGCCTGGGCAGCTACTCGTCGAGCAGCCAAGCGAGTTTCTACTTCGATGACAACGGCACCTTCACGATCTACGCCCGCATCGTCGACAAAGACGGCGGCTATACCCAGTATTCCGTCGATGGCGTCACCGTGAACAACGTCGCCCCCACGGGATGCCTGACCGTCAGCAATTCTTCCTTCAATGAGGGGGATTCCGTCTCGGTCTGCTTCTCGGGCCAGTCCGACCCCTCCTGCGCCGACACCTCGGCCGGGTTCCACTACAGCTTCACTTTGGACGAGCAGGGCCTGGCCGGGAGCTACGCGGGCGCCGGCACCGACTCGGCCGCCAACCTCCTGTTCGACGACAATGGGTCCTACACGGTCTTCGGCCGCATCTTCGACAAGGATGGCGGCTACACCCAATACACCGTCGGCGCCCTGACCGTCAACAACGTCGCCCCCACGGGGTATTTCTCGCTCAGCACCACTTCGGTCGAGGGAACCGACCCGGTAACGGCATCCTTCTCCGGGCAGTACGATCCATCGTCGGCCGACACCTCGGCCGGGTTCCACTACAGCTTCGCCGTGGACGACGACGAACCGGCCGACACCTACGCATCCGCGCCCGACGGGGCAAGCAGGCAATTCAGCTTCACCGACAACGGAACGTACCTGCTCGCCGGGCGCATCTTCGACAAGGACGATGGCTACAACACCTACTCGGCCTGCGTTACCGTCAGCGGCTTTGTGACCGCGCCCTCGGCCCTCGCGGCCATCCTCGGCAACGCCAGAAATCGGATTCACCTCACCTGGACTGACACCAGCGACTGTGAAACCGGCTTCCGCATCGAGCGTAAGCTGGCGAACACCGCCGACACCGCCTATGAGGCGGTGGAGACGACCGGCGCCAACGTCACCACCTGCAACGACGACCTCCCGAGCGACTACGCCGGCAAGATCTACACCTACCGGGTGTTTGCGTACAACCGCTTCGGCGACTCCAAGACCGCCACCACGGTCGACGCGTCGGGCGTCGCCCTTCAGGATGTCTCCTTCGGCGGCCAGGCGGTCTCCCGCGACAACCAAGGTGGCGCCTACTCCGCCCCGCAGTGGCACGACGCCAACTGGAACGGCGAAATCGCCGAAGCCGGAAAGACCGCGTACTCGAACGGAACCCTCGACGGGACCACGGAGTGGGTCTACCCCATCAGCTTCCAACGCAGTGCGGCGAGCGCCAATTCATTCCTCACCGCGACGCCCGGCTTGTTCTATGAGGGCACGGTCGGGGACAACTGGCTGCTCAAGGGGCACACCGCCGGCTATGACTTCCCCCCGCAAGCGCCGTTCGATGGCAACCACCACCCCGTCGAGTTTACCGCGCAGCAGGCCCTGCCCAGCGCCATCCGCGACACGGAAGTGGATATCACCTGGCGGCTTTCCACCGATGGCGGCAACAACTACTTCACCGTCGGCGAAAGCAACAACCGCCTGTACGTCACCGGCGGCACCGCCGCCGACGCCGCCGGGGCCTACGAGACCGTCCTGGACAAAGGCTGCGGCGCCGCCGACGGCAAGGAGATCCACGACAACAATCTCCTCGAAGATCAGCAAAGCGCCGTGGACCACATCTGGACCGCCTTCTCGGGGAATTCGACCAGACGCGTCAACGGGACAGTAATGAAATACAATCACGATGACGACACGGGAGAGACTGCTGCCCAAATGCTCGGGGACCAACAGGGCAGAGGCCGCTGCACATGCTGGGCAGATCTCTTTGTTCTAGTCCTACGCGCGCAAGGTATCGGTGCCACTAGCGTCAGGATGTTGCCCAAGGCGGGCTTCAATGCACTCCAAGTCAACGCTGGATCCGCGCAGGGCACGAATGGCGCACCGTACCCAGGGACAATCTTCAATTTCCATCAGGTGGTCCGAGTGACCTGTTATCCGGCCAGGATCTATGATCCATCATATGGTGGAGATCCTGAGGAGGACGCCAACTCGGTCCAACTCAAGTACGAAGATGACCATATGAGCAAGTATCTGCTAATCGACTGGCCGACGCACACCATCCTTGGCTCCGTAGATGATACAAAGGGCGGCGTACCTGAGTTGCGTTGGTAAACCGGGAGGTATGCCATGAGTGGAGTTCAAACTATGCTACCTGCGACACTCATCACATCGGTACTGGTATTGATGGCAGTAACTGTCACTCCGATGGCTTCATCGGGTGCTGACAAAGCTGGCGACGGCACCACCACGCTGTTTCGCAAGCCCTTGGCCGAAGGCCGGGAGATTGTCTGTCTCCGCAGGCCGGACATGGATATGGATGCCGCCGTGTTTAAGGACCTGTGGGGCGCGGAGATCGAAGATCGAACCGCGGTCGTCTATGAATTCAACGTCGAACTGCGAACCGGCAAGTCATCACCGGTGAATTTGTGGTCCACGCTCTTCCGGCTCCCCAGGAAGAACGCGCAGGGCGCCGATGCTAAGGGCGGCCCACGTCCGGCGACCCCGGCACCCGGCGGAGTCCAGGTGCTGGACTTGGCATTTGTGCCCGGCCACATGTCCGGGAACAGGGTGGTGCCGGGCGAACTCGTGCTGGCGGTAAGGGGTGCAGGAGGTTTTGCATTGTGTCGATTGGTGCTGCTCCATCACACTGGCAATGAGGTCAGTTGGTCTAGTCCGCCGCCCGGCGAGTGGTCCTTGTTCGACACGCCGGTGCCCGCGGACCCCGCCAAAGTGGTTCTGTCCACCTCCCCGGACGGGCGTTGGCTTGCCGACGTCACCAGCCGCACGGCCCACTCCGAATTGCACACGTCGTTCGAGCAGGTGCCGGGCCAGTGGACATTCAAGGCATCCCAACAGAAGAAGACAACAACGGAAGGGCAATGATGCCGGAACCAGAAAACGGGTCAGAACCAGAAAACGGGTCAGGGATGGATCAGGGAGAACCAGAAAACGGGTCAGGGATGGATCAGGGATCATCTGCCGCCTTATTCCATCGGAGCGTAAGTATGTCCAACCCATTTCATTTCCTGCCATTGGCGACGTGTCTGGTCGTGGCGGCGTTCGGTGCGGTGTGCCTCGGTGAAGAACCCGCTCGCGAGCCGGAGGAGACGTGCCTCTACAAGTCATCCCTCGCTGACAAAGGCCATGTTCTTGCCGTTATCCGTGGTCCCGATCGAGACTTGGCGCTGCTCAAAGCACTGGGCGACAGCCCAGGTCCGCGCGCGGAGCGGGCCTATGAGATCCGCGTCGAGTTGCAGGCAGCCAGAACGTCTCGCTTGGTCCTCGCGTCCTACCTCAGGGTCGAAAACGTACATTCGCGAGGCACGGCAGTGCTTGCATGCCAAGTCCACGCGGGCCGCGTTAACTTGGCAATAAGTGAAGGCTCCGACCTGTTGCTATGGCGCGTCGGTTCGGCACCACCGAAGTTTTTGATCGGTTGGCAGGTGGCTGCTGCTCCTGAGCCTGTCGTTCCGGAGAAGGTCTCTGTGAAGTTGGGGTTGACGCAAGATGGACTTGTCACCGTCGATGTGGACGATGGAAGGTTGAGCAATCCTCCACCGGACACACGCACGCGCTTTGAGCAGGTTGACCTCGAACACTGGGATTTCAAGGTTATGCACTCCTGGTGGAAGCGACAAGGCACAGAGCAGCGCCGCGTTCCCTAAGTAGGCTCATCATGACCAAACTCATCGACCCATCCCAATACCC
>JBIOJL010000061.1:0-18697 GCA_044450885.1 Tepidisphaerales bacterium | reverse complement strand
GGCGGCGGCGGCGGCGGCGGTGGTGGTGGTGGCGCCACCGCCACGCAGCTTCTCTGCTCGATCGACCTCGATCCGACGCTGTTCAGCAACACGGGCGCCAACGCCACCCTCCTCCAGAACACCCTCCGCGTCGGCGGGGCTTTCCCGCAAACCGACGCCAAGAACCAGGCGGTGCATGTCACGGGCATCGCCTTTGACCAGACGTCTCCGACCGCGGCCCAGCTTCACGCCATCAACGGTGAAAACGGGAACGTGTCCGGCGGCGTCGCGGTGCCCGCCAACGCCCAAACCATCACCCTGGCGCGGCCGGGCTTCAACGGCAACATCCCGCAGATATTCAACGCGGACATGGGCAAGGCGACCGGGCTGGTCTATCTGGGCGCCGGCATGATCAGCCGCGGCGGCCAGATCGTCGGCAACACGGGCGAGAACCCCAACGCTCCTGAAACCTACGCGTGGACCACCGTCGTGACCGCCACCCATGTCCAACTCGTCCGCATCAGTCCCGGCACCAATCGGGCCATGCTCTGGGGCGCTGTCGACCCGCAGCTCGAAGTCGGCGGGCTTACCTTCGACCCCAACGCCATCGACCCCGTCACCCAGCAGCTCGGCACCATCATCGCCACCAACCCGGGCATCGTGGTCAACGACGCCACCCATCCGCGCGACCAGATTTTCCGCATCGACCCGCGCTTCCGGCCCGCCGAGTGCAACCTCTTCGACATCTACAACGCCGTCGGCGACGCCAACAGCATGCAGAGCATCTATCAGGTGCAGATTCCCCCGGCGCCCGTTCTGCCGATTCCATACGCCGGCGACGTGGGCGCCATCCGGGTCGAGCAGGCGCAGGGGGCTCCGCAGCCCTTTACCGTCACGCCCGCTGCGGGGAGCGGCATTGTCTATCTGGGGGTGCGCACACGCAAGATCTTTGCCACGACTCCTCCGTACGAGGATCTCTGGCCGGTCACGCGCGCCGCACTGCGCAATCCCAACGGCCTGGCTTCGACCACCGGTTTCGGCCTGGTTCCGTTCGGGAACGGACAGATCGTCTCCGGGCTGACGGTCGGCTCGACGGCCACGGGCGCCCCGCAGAACTTCGGGCGGTTCCTGCTCGGCGGCACGCTCACCGGCCAGGTCCACATCAGCGGCTCGATCGACTATTTCTTTGCCGGCTGGGTGCTGGTGGGCGACCCCACGACCCCGCCGATCTATCCGTACTCCCCCGGCGGCGCCGTCGCCGGTCTGATCTACGGGAGTCAGGCCTATTCCAACACCGACCACCCCGGCGATTTCGTCGTCGGCGGCGATCTGCGCAACTTCCTTACCCTCGGCACCATCGGCAGCAACAGTGGCGCCGCCGGCACGGCTTTGACGTACCTCACCCAGGCCAAGTTCCAGATCGGCGGGCGACTCGGCTCCATGGACGGGCGCCAGGACCTTGTTGGCACCGTGGACGTTGCCAACACGCCCAACAACGCGGCCTCGATGCCGCTGACCGAGCAGATCCAGGAAGTGGAATATCGGGTGCTGCCGGCTGGAAACCAACTGGCCATTAACGCGGCGTTCGCGGCCGGCTACGAGGCCCAGCCCGCGTTCTTCAACGACACCTTCGCCACTCCGCAATATGTGGGCGCGATCAATTCGACGCGCGGCAACAACGTCGTCGACATCGCCGGAGCACTGACCGCCGATCCCACGAGTCTCGACGACAACGACTACTACGCCGTCTCGCTGATGGCGGGGCAGACCATCCGCCTGTCGATCGACAATCCGCTGGTGACCCTCGAATTGATCGATCCCGACGGCCGCGTGGACATCACCAATGTCGACGCGCAAGTCGGGGCCAATATCGCCACCGCGCCGATGCAGTGGACCACGGACCGTCCCGGCCTGTGGCGGATCCATGCGTCCGTCGCCGCGCCGCACATCACCCTTCCCTACAACATCCTCATGACCTCGGCTCCGACCGATACCTACGGCATGAACATCGCCATCGGCGCGATACACATGACGGGCGTCATTTTCGATGGCAACATCCTGGGTACGTCGTTCAACGCCCGCAACGGCGACATGGGCGCGCTGGTCTCCGGCGGGGCGATCAACCTGGTTTCCGCGCCCGACGTGCTCATGACGGAAGACACGTATGAGACGAGCGGCCAGCCGCCGCAGAACGCCCTGATGGGCGCCGCGGTGAACGTCACCAATGGCAATCTCCGCACCATCCAGGGGGCGTCGGTTGCCGATCCATCCACCGATGTCTATGCCGGATCGGTCGGGCTGCTCAGCAGCACCGGCGACCTGGTGTACAACTCGCTCTTCGCCATGCCCCGGGTCAACGACCACGACCCCCAGGGTACGGCCCGGCAGGCCGCCATCGGCGGCGATTACCAGCGCATCCAGACGACCGGCAACCTTGCCGCCGGACTGATGGCCGACGGCCGCATCGGCGTCATCAATGCCGCGTCGTGGGGCGCCGTGACCACCGAACCGCTTGGTTTTGCCCTGGCCAACACCGACAACAAGGGCCGCGACGGGATCATCGACCTGATCGACGTGACCGGCGCCGTCGGCGCCGCTCCGACCGGCGGACCTCCGATCGCCACCGGACCCGGCGGGAACGTCCGGTACATGCATGTGGGCGGCGCGCTGCATCGCGACGCTTTCTTCGGCGGCGTGCCGGAACCGGATGACGCAACCGTGTATCGTCCCGGTGAGTCGATCCCGTTCATCGACGACAGCGGCACGCCCATGGTGATCTCGCCGGTGACCACCGTCACCGGCGGAGCGCCTGCCTCGATCACCCTCCGCGCCTACCCCATACGCGGCAGCGGCGGCAGCGTGGTCGTCAACATCGTCTCCACCGATTCCGTCGCCGTTTCGGCCAAGGGCAGTTCTCCGCTGGCCAGCGTCGAGATCGGCACCGTCACCGTCAACGGCACGGGCACGGCCGTCGCTCCCAATGCCAACGGCCAGTTTGTCGTCCCTCCGGCCGGGTCGCCGCTGCTCAACGTCTACTTCAGCGGCACGGCGCCGGTGGACGTCTTCGACCTTCAAGGCGGTAATTTCTACCAGGTCTCGAACACCTCCAAGGCCATCGACAACAAACGAAACGCCGTTGACTACGGCGAAATCGTCAATGTCACCGCCGGTTCAATCTTCAACCTCACCGCCGCCAACATCGGTGTTCCCAAGCAATCCACCGACCAGGCCATCATCGACACCGTCCCCCGGCTGAATGCGTTCCCCTTCCTGGGGGAGGCCGGCGTGCTGGTGGGCAATCTCGGCTACGTCAGTGCCCTGGGCGCCATCGGCAACATCAGTTCCACCGGCACCATCGGGCAGATCACGCCCAACTCCGACAACAAGATCACCCCCGGCGCGCTCACCGCACGGGTTCGCGTGCCTGTCGAAGGAATCGTCGGACCGATCTTCGCGGCCACGGGCCTGAACAGCGTCTCTGTCGGCCGCGGCATGCTCGCCAGCGGCACCGCTCCGCTGTTCTCGTGGTGCGGGCTCTATTCCAACGGTCCGATCAACAACGTCACCGCCGACGGGGCCGATATCTACGGCGACATCGTCAGCACCGTCAGTATCGGCAATGTCAACGTGCGGAACAACGGCTCGTTGATCTGGTGCGGCATCGGCGTTCTCTCCAATCTGAACGGAATGCAGAAGGACGGCGGGGTCGAACTCGTTGTCGCCCCGCCCAATCCGATCACGGATCCGGCCGCCTACACGCTGGGTACTATTTCCGTGCAAGGCTCCCTGCCGGCGCGCGGAAAACCGGCGCCCCAGACCGGCGGAATCATCGGCTGTATGATTGCCGCCGGCGGCATCAACAATATCCAGGTGACGCGCGGTTTCGGCATCATCGGCAGCGTCATATCCGTCGCCTCCGAAACCGGCAGGATCAACCAGGTTTCCACCGACGGTTATGGGTTGCGCGACGTTGGCGTGGGTCTGGGAGCGATCGTCGGCAAGGTGATCGCCAACGGCAACGGCGCGCAACTTCCAGCGACGGGATTCTCGGCGTCCGTCCGCAAGAGCGAGACGACGGACATCGACCCGATCACGCACTACCCGCCCAACGAGATCACCGATCTGCATCGTTATCTGGGCACCAGCACCGCCAACCCGACCATCGCCAACGACAACAACCGGGCCGGTATCACGCGCTCCGGCGTGATCGCGGGCACCAGCATTTTCGCCAGCCGCGACCTCACTCTGTTCCAGGCATGGCGGAGCACGTTCTCCAACCAGACGGGCTTCTACACTCCGACGGATCTGCACTTCGGCAACTCGATCAAGACCATCCAGACCACCGAAAGCATGATCGATCCGCAGATCACCACCGGCACGCTGACGACGCTCTCGGTCGGCAAGGACCTGCACAGCCCCAACATCCACGTCTCGGGTCTGTTCAGCACCCTCAAGATCGGCGGCGACTACACCATCGAACCGACCAGCCGCACCGATGAGATCGATGCCCTGGGCCCCAACGGCATGATCAAGAGCGTGACCATCGGCGGCCGGATGGACGGCAACATCCTGGCCAGCGTCAGCATCGGCCCGCACAAGGTCGGCAACAAGACCGGCACCGGCAGGTTCTACGTCAACGACGTGCAGATTCCGTGAGCGGCAAGATGCGTCTCACCCGCCTCGATTGCCTGCTGGCGAACCTCGGCTACTGTTTCCGCTCGCGCACGCGCGAGTTCCTGAACTCGGTCGAGGTCTGTCTCGACGGCCAGCGCCTGCTGGATCCCTCGGCGAAGGTCGACCGCGATCGCGTCAGCGTCGACGGCGGGAGGCTGGATCCGCCCCAACTGTATATCCTGCTCCACAAGCCGTTGGGATATATCTGCAGCCACAAGGAACATGGTTCGCTGGTCTACGAGCTGATTCCGGCGAGATGGACCGGCCGCAAGCCGCAGGTCACCAGCGTCGGGCGTCTCGACAAGGACACCACGGGAGTGCTTCTGTTGTCAGACGATGGCATTCTGGTCCACCGGCTGACCAATCCCAGGCACCACGTTCCGCGGGTCTATCGGGCCGTGCTGGCCAGACCGCTGGCCGGACACGAGGCGGGGGTGTTCGCCAGCGGCACGCTGATGCTCGCCGAGGATGACAGGCCGCTGCTGCCGGCGGAGATGCAGGCGCTGGGCCCGCGCGAGGCCCGGCTGGTTCTGCGCGAGGGACGGTACCACCAGGTGCGGCGGATGTTCGAGGCGATGGACAACGCCGTGACGGAACTGCACCGCGAGAGTTTCGGCCCGTTGACCCTCGCGGGCCTGGCGCCGGGGGAGTGGCGATTGCTGAGCGCCGCCGAGGTCGGCGAAGCAGGCAATAGTTGCTAGTCACTATCAACTACTCCATCGCGACTCAAATCCCGCGGCGGTGGAACATGTTTGGGTGGCATGGGCAAGTACTCTTGCCCGTGTCTTGGACCGCCACATGACTTGAGCCGCGCAGGACTACTTACTTACGAACCACCGACGAGGTGTTCACGAAGCTGCCGATGGAGTCGCCTTTGGTGGGGTCGAAGTTCTGGATTACGCCGTCGCCCCAGATCCCGACCTTGAAGCGGGTCTTGCCGGTGCCGCCGAAAAGCTGGTTGTTGGAGCCGCCGGCCTGGATGGAGTCGTTGCCGGCCCCGCCGTTCAGTTCGTCGATGCCGGGTCCGCCGAAGATCTGGTCGCCGCCGTTGCCGGCGTAGATCGTGTCGTTTCCGGTGTCGGCAAAAAGATAATTGTGCCGGTTGCCGGTGCCCTGGATGACGTCATCCCCGCTGCCGCCATGGATCGTGCAGAACCCGTTGGCGCTGCCGAACGAAAGGTCGCCATTATTGCCGCCGACGAGCGAATCGTCGCCGGCGCCGCCATCGATGTAGTCGTTGCCGCCCATGCCGTAGATGGTGTCGTTGCCGGCGCCGCCGTAGATGCGGTCGTTCTTCGGGCCGCCGACGATGTAGTCGTCGCCCGGGCCGCCGTAGATGGTGTTCGACCCGGCGCGGTTGAAGTCGCCGCCGTAGAGGGCAGCGTCGTCCGGATTCATGGTGCCATAGATGGTGTTGTTGCCGCCGCCGCCGTAAATGAAGTTGTTGCCGGCCCCGCCGCAGATGTAATCGTCGCCACTGCCGCCGTTGAGCACGTCGTTGCCCGAGCCGCCGATGATGGTGTCGTTGCCGCTGCCGCCGCCGTTGATGGAGAAGCTCATCCGGATGATGCCGTAGCTCTCGTCGACGACCAGTTCGTCGTTGCCTCCGTTGCCGTTGATGACGATGCGGGATACGGTGTGCGACAGCGTGCGCACGTCGAAGGCGTAGTAGCCCTGGCGCGGATCGTTAAAGTCCGGGAAGTCGATGTTGTCCTCGACGACGAGCGTATTGGGGTTGCCATTCAGAAGATGGACGTGGATCACGTCGTCGCCCGGCGTGCCGTTGATGGTCAGCACGCCGTAGGCCAGCATCACCGTCAACATCTGCCGCTGTTCCAGTGTTTCGATCACGGCTTCCCGCAAGTTCATGGTCGCGCCTGACTTTTTCTCAACCCGCATGGAGACTCCTTGGTGTCGATCGGTGCAGTCGGCCGGCCGCACAACGAGCCCGGCCCATCCCATAAAGGGAAATACTAACGCAAGACGGCTTGCGAGTCACGCGCCCGGCACCCCCCTGCGTCAACTTTTTTTCGAGCCCGTTCGTCACTACTTGGAAGGTCGTCGTCGGCCTGGGGATTGTTTCGCAAAACCGGAAATCTCCATGGGTGCGGCGGCGTCTTTTCGTAATGATGGGAATCGCGTTTGCCGGAGCCCGCCTGGACGCCAAGGGCGCAGTTCATGCTCTTGGCGGGACGGTTCGGGACATCCGGGAGCGCGGGCGTACAAAGCCCGTTCCCGAAGGCGGCCGAGGACGGCCGCGATCCCGGAATCATTCGGGTTAAGATGTTGCGATGAGACGGGCTTCCGGGTAGAATGACGGCTGACTAACATCGGTGAGACTGCACCTTTGATCTCTTGCGTGAGGAGAAGCAATGCGGAAGTCGCGGCACACGTCGAAATCGGGCTCAGTGGCTTGGGCGGCACGTGCCGCCGTGGAAAGACTGGAAGCACGCCAATTGCTCTCGGCCACCCTCGAAAACGGCCTGCTCCAGATCACCGGCACCGACCACGCCGACATGATCAAGGTCCGTCCGGTTGCGAACCCCGCCAAGCTGAAGGTCGTCGTCAACCACGAGGTCAGCTACTTCAATCGCGCCGACATCCAGCGGATTCGCATCGACTCGCTCGGCGGCAACGACAACGTGCAGATTTACGAGGTGGGCGGAAAGATCACCATCCCCACGACCATTTACGGCGGCGATGGCAATGACCTGCTGGTCGGCGGGTCCGGCCCCACCGCGATCTACGGCGGCGCCGGCAATGACACGATCGCCGGCGGAACGGCCGGCAGCGACACCCTTGTCGGCGGGGGCGGGAACGACAAGATCAACGCCCGCGGCGGCTCCAACCTGATCAAAACCGGTCCCGGCAAGAACACGATCGTCGCCGACGCCACCGACACCATCGTTCATGGCGGCGGCACGGACAGCGTCCAGAAGGGCGTCGTCCCCGATTTCCCCATCTTCACCTATAGCGGAGTTGTCAGCGGCTATACGCCGGCGCAGATCCGCCAGGCGTACGGCCTGGGCGACCTGACCGACAACAACTTCAAGAACCGCGGCCAGGGGCAGGCCATCGCCATCATCGACGTCTTCCACACTCCCACGCTCTCCAACGATTTCCGGACCTTCTGCTCGCAGTTCCGCCTGCCGATGCCCAGCATCGCCAATTTCCAGGTCATCAACCTGGCCGGCGCGAACGCCATCGTCGACGAAGGCTGGTCGGGTGAGACCGTGATGGACGTCGAATGGGCGCATGTGATCGCTCCCGCCGCAAAGATATACGTCATCGAGGCCGCCAGCGAGACGGATGCGGATATGCTCGCCGCCGTGCAAAAAGGCGTGCAGGTTCTCAACAAGAATTTCGGCGGCGGCATCGTCTCGATGAGCTTCGGACTCGGCGACAACGCCATCGCGACCGGCATCGAGGATCCTTCTTTCCTGGGGTATGATTCGGTCTTCAGTGCCCCGGAGAACCAGCGCATCACGTTCGTCGCCGCCGCCGGCGACACGGGCGCCACCGTCAGCTATCCGGCCAGCAGCCCCAACGTGGTTGGGGTCGGCGGCACTTCCCTCTATCTCGACAAATTCGGCAATCGCGTTCCCGGCCTCGTCACGTCCTACGGTGCCCTGACCAACCTTCCTACCGGCTTCGGTATTGCTGGCGCGGGCGCCGGTGCAGGCGCCGGCGGTGCGGCGGCCGGCGCGCTGATCGGTCCCGGTGGCGAGATACCCTGGGTCAACGGCGGCGGCGGTCCCAGCACCATCTTCGATCAGCCCGTCTGGCAGCAGAACATCCCCTTCGCTACCTTCCGCGACACCCCCGACGTCTCCATGATCGGCGATCCGACGACCGGCGTCGCCGTGTTCAACACCACGGACTACAGCGGCTGGGCCGTCGTCGGCGGCACCAGCCTCGGTACCCCCATGTTCGCGGCCATGCTGGCCTTGGTGAACCAGAACCGCAATGCCGCCCGGCTTGTCAAACTCGGCAACAGCGTTCTGCCGCGCATTTACGGCCTGTCGAATACCGGAACCAACTCCTATTTCAATGACATTGCTGCCTACGGCACCGGCGGCAACGGTGTTACCCAGGTCATCTATCCCGCAACCCCGGGTTGGGACTTTGCCACCGGCTGGGGTTCGCCCAAGGGCAACGCCTTGATCTTCGCGCTCTCACAGAACAAGACCAGGCCGATCCAGCCCTTCAGCGCGGGCACGCTGACCTTCACCGGCCGGGCCAGCGTTAACGCGGTCGATCCGAATGCCTCGTCCGGCAGCACATCCAGCACCACGAGCGGGACGAGCAGTTCGGGCGGTACGAGCACCACCGGCCAGGGCACCAGCCTCTTTGGTTTGCAATACGTGAGTTTCAAGGGCCGCGCGCGTTACTACGGCAACCTCACGTTGCAGGTTGATCCCATCCACATGTCGCAGGTCTTCTCCAGCGCTTCGGTGGGTGCTTCCACTGGGAGCAGCACGACTGGCGGGACAACGACCACGGTCCAGGGCCTGGTTGATATCTTCGGTATCGACCCGGAGACCGGCAACGCCGCCCCCACCGTCATTGGGACCGGCGGCGCGGCCACTGTGCCCGGCACCCCGCTGATCCTTTACCGCAACGGGAACACGATCACCGGTACGGCCTACTACCTCGTGCAACTGAGCGCCACCCAGAGTGGCGGCACCGGCGGGACCGGAGCCGCGGGTGGCGGTCAGGCGGGAGTCGGCGGCAATCCGGCGGCCGGTGGAGCGGCCGGTGGAGCGGCCGGCGGCCAGAATGGAGCGGCCGGTGGCGTGCAACAAAACACCGCCAGCAGCCTCACCTACGGCGGCTCGATCCGCATCACCGGGACCATCGACAGCAAGGGCAAGATCAAGCTGACGTTCATCAATGTTCACGCCTACGGCGACTTCGACCCGCGCACCGGCAACGAAATCGGCGGCGTTCCCTTCCAGAACATCTTCAACACCGACACCGGCGGCATCGTCGTTACCGGCGGCGCCTCTGCCTGACGTGGCCGTGCCTTCGCTCGATAAGAGCCAGGTCCCCTGGGGCCTGGCTTTCTTGTTCGCAAACCGCCTGTAGCCGCGATCGTCGATCGCGGTCTTCCGCGATGACCTGCAGCCGCGATCGTCGATCGCGGTCTTCCGCGATGACCCGTAGCCGCGATCGTCGATCGCGGCGCCCCATCCCGATCACCCAGCCGGCAACGCCCGCCGGCCTCGCCGGTACAAACTCGCGAAACCCATTCAAGGAGAAACCACCATGATGATTCGCCCGATGCACGCCGTCGTTCTGCTCGCCGTTCTCTGCCTCAATGCCGGCACGGCGATGGCCGACGAGGAACTGGTGTTGTTCAACGGCAAGGATCTGACCGGCTGGAAACTGCGGACCGCCGACCGCACCGACACGTACAAGGTGGTCGCGGACGTCAAGCTCGATCAGGCCGATCGTGGCAAGCTGATCGGCGCAGGCGAAGGCGCCGAGGGTAGGGGCATCATGTTTCGCCAGCCCGTGGCCCATGGCTCGGACATCATCAGCGAGAAGACCTTCGGCGATTGTGAGATCCACGTCGAACTGATGGTCGCCAAAGGCAGCAACTCCGGGATCTACCTCATGGGCCAGTACGAGGTGCAGGTGCTGGACAGCTTCGGCATTCCCGACGACAAGATCAACGCGGGCGATAACGGCGCGATCTACGGCGCCACCAAGCCGGCGAAGAACGCCTCCAAGGCCCCGGGCGAGTGGCAGACGTACGACATCGTCTTCCAGGCCCCGCGCTTCGACGCGGCCGGGAAGAAGACCGCAAATGCCAGGGCGATCAGCGTCACGCTCAACGGCGTCGAGATCCACAAGGATGTCGAGATCAAGGGTCCCACCGGCGGCCAGCTTCCCGGCGGCGAAAAGGCCACCGGCCCGCTCATGCTCCAGGGCGACCACGGCATCGTGGCCTTCCGGAATATCCGGGTGAAAATCAAGAATTGAAAGTTTGTAGTACCGCCTTTAGGCGGTCTCTGCTGAAGGTTCGGAGTGGAGTACCGCCTGAAGGCGGTACTACAAACGGCCCATCAATCCCAGCGGAACACGCCCTTGCCCCAGGCGTAGAAATACGCCACCAGCAGGATGGCGACGAAGACCAGCATTTCGACCAGCAGCAGGCCCGCCGTGCCGAGCGGGCCGGCGACGGCGTCGGGGAAGAGCGTCGCCCACGGGTAGAAGAAGACGATTTCCACATCGAACACCAGGAAGATCATGGCCACGATGTAGAAGCGGACGTTGAACCGCCGGTGCGTGTCGCCGGTGGGGATCATGCCGCTTTCGTAGGTGGTTGCCTTGCCTTTGCCGGTGCGGCTGGGACCGATGATGATCGAGGCCACGATGGTCATGACCGAAAACGCGACGCCGATGACGATGAGCAGCGCGACCGGCAGCCAGGCGCTGCGGGGGTCCGATTGTGCGAGAAGTTGAAGCATGATCGTTGATCCAAACGCAGGGTCCGCCTGGGCCCGACCATACTTCCGGGAAACCGCATTTCGTAGCACAGGCGTCTCGCCTGTGTCGTGTCGGTACGCCGACACGCTGTCACCGCCCGGGAACATGGTCGCGCCCGTCCGCTTCGGCGGCCGAGGTCACTGCCGAAGTCTAGCCGGGGAGGCGGCAAAGACAAGATGGCGATGGCCCACTTGCACTGCTTCCGACGATCGATCACTGATGGCGGATCACCGATCACGCGAGTTCACAGCCTTGCCGCCGGTCAGCCGATACATCTCGCTTCCCGCCAGCAGAAGCGTTCCCGTGACATACTCGTGCGTCAGCGATTCTTTGACGTTCGCCGGCCGGTCGCCTACCGGCTGGCCCCATTGCACTTTGCCTTCGGGGCTGACCACGCCGGCCAGGCCCTTCCAGGCCTTTCGCACCACGGGTTCGTATGCGGCGCGATCCAGGATGCCGTGGTTGAGGCTCCAGGTCATGGCATAGCAGAAGAAACCCGTGCCGCTGCTCTCGGGAAAGGGGACGTGGTCGGGATCGTCGAGGTTGGGCCGCCACAGGCCATCGGCGCCCTGGCGTTTTGCCACGGCGGCCGACATGGTCTTGAGCAGATCAACGTACTTCACCCGCGTCGGCTCATCCTCGGGCAGATATTCCAGCACCCGGACGATCCCGCCCATCACCCAGCCGTTGCCGCGCGACCAGAAGACCTTCCTCCCGGCCGGCGATTTCTGGCCGATGAACCGCTTGTCGCGGTAATACAGACCCTCTTCCCTGTCGAAGATCTCGTCGCTGACATCCTGCCAGAATGCATTCATCGTGTCGATGTATTTGGGGTTGCCGGTGGCCCTGGCGAGCATGGCCAGCGCTGGTGCGCCATACAGCGAATCGGCGTAGCGCCGGCCATCCTCGAAATACCACACCTTCGCCCCGGCCGGTGTGTTGGGTGCGGGCGTATCGAGCCACTTGATGGCCGGGTCGATCAGGGCCTTCTCGCGTGTCTCGAAATAGAGTTCCGCCCAGGTCTCCACGCAAAACAGCCGGTTGGACCCGGAAGTCTCCGTGCCCACCTGCCACTGGTGGGCCTTGCCCCAGGCCATGGCCTGATCGAAGAACCGCGGATCGCGCGTCGCCTTGTACGCCGCCATCACGCCGGTGTACCAGGTGGCTCGCTCCCAGTTGCGGTCGGTGGGCTTCATCGTCGGATGGGCCGCCTGCCAGTCGTTGACCAGGACCATCATCCGATGAACCTCGGCCGGGGCAAAGACGTCGACCTCCTGCCCGCGAGCGGCCGCCGGCAGGAACGCGATCGCGATGAGAGACAAGGGGAGTCTCAGCATACGCTCACTTTACCTCGTTGCCGTCGCCGATCAAACGATCCGTCTGAGAAGCCTTGCCGACCGGTCATGCCGCTCAATCGACCCGCATTTCCGCTGGAAACGTCGGCGGCAATAATCTCGCAGTTGTCGCAACAGGCGATCATGCCGTACACTTACGCTTGGTGAAACCCATGTCGAATCTCCCGGAGAAATCGCGGCAGGATGAAACGTCGATGGTCAGGCAGCTTCCGTCCGGGCGGACGGTGAGCGTGCGGGCGGATGGCGGGCGGGAAGAAATCGAGATCCGCTCGGCCGGCGGGGAGATGGAAGTGCGGATCGCCCTGACGCCGCAAGGTCCGGTCTTGCAGTTGCGCGGGGCACGGCTGGAGATCGACTCGACCGACACCGTGGCCGTGAACTGCCGGTCGTTCGAGGTCAACGCCGCGGACGGGGTGAAGATCAAGGCGGCCGGGGACATTGAGGTGAGCGGGGCCGGGGAGATGCGAATGAAGACGTCCGGGCAGACGTTCATCGACGGCGACTACGTGAACCTCAACTGCCGCGAGCGGACGGGATATCACGACGATCCGGCCACGAATCCGCCGAGTTTGCCGGCGCAGGAATCCTCCGGGGGCGAGCCGGGGAAATGCGATTGCCACCAGGGCAGGAATGACGACACGGCGACCTGAGTGCCGGTAGAGGGATTGCATGGCGGGGTGTGAATTGGCCGGTAGCGATCGACCGGCTGGTTTGGCCGCAGGATGCGCAGTAAAATCAGGGTGGAGTTGCCTGAAAGATGTCAGCCGCCAATATGGAAACGAGCGAACCATGAGCATCGCGACATTTACGATTGACGGTCGCGAATACGTGATCGTTCCGAAAGATGAATATCGGCCGTCAGCCCCGGCGCGTGGCGCTGCCGCCGGCATCAAGCGGCCCCGGGGCCACACCAAGAGCGTTCGCCAACTGGGCGATCAGATGAGCCGGCAGTGGGGCGATGTCGTGGCGAAAGCCAAAGCAAATACCAGGCGTCTGACCGGCAAAGAGCACCTGTGAACCCAGCGGGGGAGGATCATCCATGACTGGGGAGGAACCGATCCGCACGAATTTTCGCCAACACGGCACCAGTTCTCAGCTAACACGATTAGACAGAGGCATCACTTCCTGCGAAGGAGTCATCGATGAAGCGTTTCGTGACGCTGGCGGCACTGGTGGTGGTTGCGGCCGGACAGATGGCTGTTGCCCAGGGCAAGGCCATTACTCTCGAATCGTTGCTCAACGAGATGATCGACCGCGACGCGGTCGCGCGCTGGCCGGAGCCGTCGTTTACGGCCAAGCAGACGAGCAGCTACGACCGGGCGTCCAAGACGCCGGATGATCCCAAGACCTGGTATGCGAACAACGACACCAGCCAGTTCTACGGCCACGAGGACCGCGACGGCCGGCGCGAGTGGATCATGCTGGATGCCGACGGTCCCGGCGCGATCGTGCGCTTCTGGAACACGGCCCCGCACATCGGCGGAACGCTGAGGTTCTACTTCGACGGCGCGGAGAAGCCGGCCATCGAGGGCAAGTCCGGCGATCTGCTGATCGGCAATGCCCTGGTCGAGAAGCCGCTGGCCATCTTCAACGCCCCGGTCAGCAAGACCCAGGGCGGGATGAACCTGTATCTGCCGATTCCGTATGCGAAACACTGCAAAGTGACCTACAGCGAGGACGACCCGAAGAACCCGCTGGCGAATGCCAACAGCCGCTACTACAACATCGAGTACCGCACCTATCCGGCGGGCACGAACGTGAAGACGTTCACCATGGCCGACCTGAAGGCGGCCAAGGGGCTGGTGGACAAGGTAAACCAGTCGCTGGCGGAACCGCAGGCAACTCCATCGGCGGGTCTCCACAAATTGGAGCAGGATCTGGCGCCCGGCAAGAAGGCGTCGATCGATCTTTCCGGACCAGCGGCGGTGCGACAACTGACCCTGAAGGTGAGCGCGGCCGATCCCGCGGCGCTGGAGCATGCCCTGCGGACGGCCATCGTGCGAATCAGCTTTGACGACGAGGAATGCGTCTGGGCGCCGGCCGGCGATTTCTTCGGCTCGGGCATCGGCCTCAACGACCACGCGGGCTGGTGGCGCTCGGTGAAGAAATCCGACGGCGCCATGACCTGCTGGTGGGTGATGCCCTATCAGAAGACGGCGAAGATCACCATCGAAAACGCCGGCAAGGCGGCCATGTCGGTGCAAGTGACCGCGACGACGAAACCATGGACGTGGGACGCCCGCTCCATGCACTTCCGCGCCAACTGGCGCAGCCAGCACGCCCTGCCCACCCGGCCGATGTCGGACTGGAACTACATCACCATCACCGGCAAGGGGCTCTACCTGGGCGACAACCTGTCGGTCTTCAACCCCGTGCCCGGCTGGTGGGGTGAGGGCGACGAGCACATCTACGTCGACGGCGAAACGTTCCCGTCCCATTTCGGCACCGGCACCGAGGATTACTACTGCTACGCCTGGTGCAGCCCGCACCTGTTCCAGGGACCTTTCGCCAACCAGACGCGCTGCGACGGCCCGGGAAATGCCGGGCATACATCCATCACCCGCGTGCGCTCGCTTGATGCCGTGAGCTTCGAGAAGGGCCTGCGCTTCGACATGGAAGTGTGGCACTGGGTGGACACGAAGGTGGACTACGCGGCCACGACCTACTGGTATGCCCTGCCCGGCGCCACCAGCAACCGCATGCCGCAGCCGGAAGAGGCGGCCATGGCGATTTCCGAGAACCCGCTCAAGGCCCGCAGCGCCAAGATCGCCGGGGCGGTGGAATGCGAAACGGCCGAGATCGTGGCCAAATCGCCCGGGCTGGAGACGGAGATTCAGGATGTCGGCGTGTTGCAGGGTGGCGGCTGGAGTGACGGGAAACAGCTCTGGGTCCGCGGCCGAAGGGCGGGCGATTTCATCGAGTTGAAGATTCCCGCCGCCGGGGCCGGCCAGCGCAAGCTGACGTTGTACGCCACCAAGAGCTGGGACTATGGCATCCTCCGGTTCAGCGTGAACGGCCAGCCGGCCGGCAAGGACTTCGATTCCTTCGCGCCCCAGGCCGTGGCCTCCGGCCCGATTGAGCTCGGTGCGTTCGAACCCAAGGACGGCGGCTTCATCGTCCGCGTCGAGGTTGTCGGCGCCAACGCGCAATCGAAGAACAGCAAGTCTTTCTTCGGCCTCGACTGTGTGGTGGTTGGTAAGGCGAATTGACTTTGGATTGCGGCGGCTCGACGCCGCTTTTCCATCGGCCTCGCAATCCGCGCCATAGAACCAGGTGGCTCACTCGGCGGGTAAGCCGGCGGCGTTTCTTGCCGCCTCGTGCCGATTCTGAACTTCTACGCCAACTGTGCCGCATATGGAAAAGCGGCGTCGAGCCGCCGCAGTCCAGAATTGGGCGAGCGTTGGACGCCGCCCACTCGGCGGGCAAGCCGGCGGCGCTTCTTGCCGCCTCGTGCCGATTCTGGACTTCTACGCCAACCGTGCCGCATATGGAAAAGCGGCGTCGAGCCGCCGCACTCCAAAGTTGGCCGAGCGGCGGCCGCTGCGGTAGACTGCCGCCGCTATGACTCTCTCGGAACTTTGCGTCAAACGGCCGGTGTTCACGACCATGCTCATCATGCTGCCGGTCGTTCTCGGACTGGCGGCCTACAACCGCATGGGCGTCGATCTCTTCCCCAACGTCGATCTGCCGATCATCAACATCACGACCACGCGCTCCGGCACCAGCGTGGAGGAAATGGAATCGGGCGTCACCAAGGTCATCGAAGAGGCCGTCAACACCATCTCGGGCATCGACGAGCTACGTTCGACTACTAAAGAGGGCATCTCCACCGTGCAGGTGGTCTTCCTCCTGGAGAAGAACCGCGACATCGCCCAGCAGGAGGTGCAGGGCAAGATCAACACCATCCTCGCCAGCCTGCCGCCGGGCACCGACTCGCCGATCATCGACAAGTTCGACATCGACGCCTCGCCCGTCATGACCGTCAGTATCTCGGGCCGCCGGCCGCTGCGCGAGGTGACGGAAATCGCCGACAAGCAGATCAAGGAGTCGCTGTCGAGCCTGTCGGGCGTGGGCTCGGTGTCGCTGGTGGGCGGGCGCAAGCGGGCCATCAACGTCTATGTTGATGCCAAGAAGCTGGAGGCGTACGCGCTGTCGATCGACCAGGTGCGCCGGGCGCTGGCCTCGCAAAATGTGGAACTGCCGGGCGGCCGAGTCGATCAGGCCTCGCGCGAACTGGTGCTCCGCACGATGGGCCGGGTGGAGGATCCGAACAAGTTTCGCGAGATCATCGTCGCCAATCTCAACGGCCAGCCGATCCGCATCAGGGATCTGGGCACGGTCGAGGATTCCTATGAAGAACCGCGCTCCGTCGGCCGACTCGACGGCGACAACTCAGTGCTGCTGATCGTGCAGAAGCAATCGGGCACCAACACCGTGGCCGTGATCGACACCGTGAAGGCGCGGCTGGCCGTGCTGCGTCAGGCATTTGATGAGTCCGGCCGCTCCGATATCCGCATGGAGGTCATCCGCGACCAGTCGCGCTTCATCAACGCTTCGTTTGAAGAAGTCCGCAAGCACCTGATCCTCGGCGCCATCCTGGTTTCGTTGACCATCCTGCTGTTCCTCCGCGACTGGCGGACGATGGTGATCGCCTCAATTTCGATTCCCCTGTCGCTCATCGCCACCTTCACGGTGATGAACTGGCTGGGCTTCACGCTCAACCAGATCACCATGCTGGCACTGGTCATGGTGGTGGGCATCGTCATCGATGACGCCGTGGTCGTGCATGAGAACATCTTCCGCTGGATGGAGGAAAAGGGCCTGAGCGCCTGGCAGGCGACGCTCGGCGCAACCCGTGAGATCACCCTGGCGGTCATGGCCACGACCTTTTCGCTGGTCGTGATCTTCCTGCCCATCGCTTTCATGTCAGGGCGCGTCGGGCGGTTCTTCTACTCCTTCGGCGTCACCTGCGCGATTGCCATTCTGCTGTCGATGCTGGTGAGTTTCACGATGACGCCGATGCTCTGCTCGCGGTTCCTGCGGCTGTCCAAGAAGGCGAGGGAGAAGGGCAAGGCCCACCACTCCGGCGGCATCTACGGCTGGATCGTGGAGAAACCCTACCTCTGGAGCCTGCGGCACGGCCTGCGGCACCGCTGGTTTGTCGTGCTGGTGACGGTCGGCGTGGTGGCGTCGGTGTTTCCCTTCAAGAGCATCGGCTGGCCGGGGCTGGTCGGCATGGTCGGATTCGACTTCCTTCCCAAGGAGGACCAGTCGGAGTTCGAGATCAGCATCATCACGCCCGAGGGCTGGACGCTCGACCGGACCGACCGCGTCTTCCGCGAGATCGAGAAGCAGGTTGCCTCCTGGCCGGGCGTGCTGAATGTGATGACGACCATCGGCGACACCTCCGGGCGGTTCTCGCGGGCGCAGGGCGAGGTGACCCGCGGGTCGATCTACGCCCGCCTGGTGGATCTGGACGACCGCACCTTCTCGTATGCCCGGGCGGCCAACGACATGCTCTATCTGCTGCGCACCAGCCCCGGCGAAGGAAACTTCTGGGAACGCGCCAGGAGGATGCAGCCGGTGCCGCCGGGGACGAAGGGGTTTTCGCAGTTTGAACTGATGGGCCGCGCGCGCGTGCTGATGGCGCAGTATGCGGACCTGCGGGCCAGCGTGCAGATCCCGGCCGCCATCTCCGGCGGGTTCGTCAACGCCGACGTGGAGTACACGCTCGTCGGTCCGGACCTCAACAAATTGCAACTGGTGGCCGACCAGATGGTGCAACGGCTTCGCGCCACGCCGGGCATGGCGGATGTGGACACGACGTTGGCGCTGCGCAAGCCGGAACTGCGGATCGAGATCGACCGCGACCGGGCCAGCGACCTGGGCGTGAATGTCGACACCATCGCCAACACGCTGGGCGTGCTGGTGGGCGGGCGCGTGGTGTCCGATTTCCGCGACAACCAGCTCGGCGAACTGTACGACGTCTGGTTGCGGGCGAAAAACCTCGACCGCAACGACCGCGACTCGGTATCGAGCCTGAGCATTCCCACCACCAAGTCGGGCCTGGTGCGCCTGGAGAACGTCGCCAAGATCGGCGAGGCGAAGGGGCCCGCGCAGATCGACCGCTTCGCCCGCCAGCGCAAGATCACCATCATCGCCAACCTGCCCGACCAGGCCGTCAAGGCCACCAG
>JBIOJL010000060.1:0-18989 GCA_044450885.1 Tepidisphaerales bacterium | reverse complement strand
GCGGTGATCATCCGGCGGGATGCGTAGCGACGGCGGTGGGGCCAGCGTGGTCGCATCAAAGTCCACAAGAAATCGTCAACCAGTTTCTGTTGCGTCGCAGATGTTCCTTCAGCCCCGTCAGGGCGATAGATGTTCAGCCCACGACGTGAGTCGTGGGAAAACGAGGAGAGAGAGCATAAGCCCCGAAGGGGAGACAGAAATTCTGTCGCCCCTTCGGGGCTCGTTGTTCCCACGTTGCTCAGTTTCCCATGGCTGACGCCATGGGCTAACATGTAACGCCCCTACGGGGCTGCATGCGGTCAGCGCAGGTGTGGATCACTATTTGGCCGCGTCTGCCGCTACGGCGATCGGAGCCCGTTAGCAGGGCAACACCGGGACAATGCACAGGAAGGCAACAAACGTCATCACTGCAAACGTGGCCGCGCACCACCACAGGAAAGTGACCCGGTACCTCCGGCAGTTCCAGACGCGGTCGGCGATCAGGAAATGAGTCGCGAGCAGCCATAGCCATCCACCCAGCAGAAAGAGCGGGCCCCAGAATCCGAGGCTCAGCAGAACCTGCCAGCCGTCGCGGTAGCTGGTCAGCACCGTGAGCATGATGGCGGCCGACGTGACAGTGCAGATGACGCTCCAAATGGACAGGTGATAGATCGCCGCGGGCCAGCAGGTTGGACCTCCATCGAAGTGTGATTCCTGCGGGCCGGACGACCGGCCGGAGTCATAGTCCAGGATGGGCAGGGCGCGTCTCATGGGCGGATCGCGGACATTATACCGCGCTGGGCCACGGTCAGGTGGATGACAGACAGGAATGATTTCGCTGAAGAACCCTGGTCGGCAATCACAGTGGGCCGCCGGACGCCGCGTATTCGCGTGGGAACGCGGTTGGATTCCGCCGACGAGGGGCGTCGGCGGCACTTGTTCAGCGGAATCAGGAATGTCTGTCCTACTGCATTCGTTTGTTCGCCGCGCGCACGGCCTCCAGCACCCAGGCGCGGTCGTTGGTGAAGGTGACGTTCCAGCTCTTGTCCATGTCCGGCTGGTCAAACACCCAGAAGGCGGCCAGGGGAACGCGGTGTTTCTCGATGGCGCGAAGGAACTCGTCGAAGATCGCCCGCTCCGTCGCCGCGTCGCTCTGGCGCTCGGCGCCGAATTCGCCGATGAAAAGCGGCTTGCGGGCCTTGGCGGCCGCCGCGACGGAGGCGGCGATCATGCCGTCGATGCTGTCGGACGGGCCGGGATATCGGCCGCTCTTGTCGTAGTAGGTGTGGACCGTGAGGGTGTCGAACGGGTCGGGGTTGTCGCGCAGCAGGATCTCCGTGAACTGATCCCGCGTGTCGGCCGTCCACTTGTTCTCTTTCCAGTTGTGCCAGGCCGAGGCGCGGGGAATGGAATGGCCGGTGAGGATGATGTGCTTGGGGTCCAGGCGGCGGGCGGTTTCGGCGAACGTCAGCATGGCCACGCGAAGCTGTTCCCATTTCATTTCATCGCGTTTGCTGCGCTCCCTGGGCGTGCCAAGGTCGGGCACGACGGGCGGGCGGTGCGTGGCCGCGTTGGGCAGGTTGCAGTCGAGGTTGTATTCGTTGCCGAGTTCCCAGCCCCAGATGGCGGGGGAGTCCTTGTAGCGGCCGACGACCTCTTCGGTGTATTGCCGGATGAAGGCGTTGGTCTTGCTGGCCGGATTGCCCATCTGATCGAGCGGCTCGCCGACGAGGTCGGATACGGTCGGGAAATACCAGAACAGGGACGGGATCAGGCCGACGTTGGCGGCCTCGGCCTTGCGGACCACGAGGTCCAGCCGGCGGAAGTACTCGGGACGGTTGTCGAGGTAGAGTTTCCAGTCCACCGGCCAGAAGCCACAGCACTCGAAGCGCACGAACGGCACGCCGGCTTTGGATAGTGCGCCCAACTGGTCCAGCGACGAGGTGTCGGCCGGGTCCTTGAGGACTCTGGCAAAGAGGGAGAAGTAGTTCGCGCCGATGGCGCGATAGGGCTTGCCGTCCTTGAGCAGGACGCCGTCGCGGGCGACAAGGCCGGGTTCGTCGGCGCGGGCGGCGACCGCGAGAAAGAGCGTTGCCATTAGCGCGATGCGCGCGGAATGACGAATGATAAATGACGAATGACGAGAGAATGCCCAATGCTCGAATGACGAATGCTGCCGTGGGTTGTTATTCATTGGGGCTTCTCTCGTCATTCGGATTTCGGTATTCGTCATTTGCATCGTCCTTGGCGTCACCGTATCGCCCGTAGAAACGCACCCGCCGCCTGGGCTGCTGCCGTGCGGTCGGTGAGTTCCGTGGGGTCGACTTCCAGCCAGCCATGATATCCGGCGTCCTCGAGCCGTCCCAGCAGCGCCTTCCAGTCGGTGGATCCCTGCCCGACGAGCGCCGGTTTGGTCATGTGCGCGTGTCCCAGGACGGCGTCGCGAACGCGCACATGGCGGATCAGCGGCGCCAGGCGAGAGAAGGCCTCGTCGATGTCCCAGGGATCACGCAGCAGTGCGACCGCATCCAGATCCACGCCGAACCACGCGCAACCGGCCGCCCGCAGCGCACGCTCGATCGACGCGAGTGGGGCGAGTTCGGAGCCAAAGGCGAGCGTCACGCCGTAGCGATCCGCCCGGCGTCCAAGCTCGACGATGGCCGAGTCAACATGCGCGGAGTGCGTAGGGTCCGCACTGCGGACCATTCCCGAATGCGTGGGGTCCGCTTCAGCGGACGCGGCCACCAGACCATCGAAGTCCTGAGTGCCGGGTGCTGAGTGCTGAGTCGGAATGATGATGATCCCGGCCTCTTCGGGGCGGACCGGTTTTCGCGGCTTGACCTCCGGCGGCGGCGCAGGCAGCGGGCCGATGTCCACGCAGACGAGACGGCACGCCAGCCCGGCGGCCGTCTCCATGGCCTTATCGAGCCGGGCGATGACACGATCAGTGTCGCCACCGGGCATGAGACCTTTGACACCGGCATCGACGAACAGCGATTCGAGTGTCTGCGCGTTGGCCGCCAGCATGTGGCAGAAATCCCGCCGGCCGGAAACGGAGAGCTCGTGAAGATCGATCATGGCCGATTGCACGGCGAACTGGAGTCCCGAAAAGCCGAGCGACCTGGCGACGCCGGCGGCGGCGGCGCGCGGATCATTGGAGATTGCCGAGGCCATGACGGAGATTGGAAAACGACTGGGTGACATGCGGGGGATTGTAATCGTTCGGGGCATTTTTGGGGACTGTCCACGCTGCAACACGTGACCCGTGACGCAGTATTGCGAATACACTACAAAAGGGAAATCAACCATGACAATCAGATCGTTGCTCGTCGCCATCGTGCTGGGTGGATTTGCCTGGGGAAGCTGGGGCGCCCAGCCGCAGCAGGCTCCAAACACCGACGCCCAGCCCGCCATCGCCGCGGCCGCGCCCAAGGGCCGGGTCATCATCGACGGGGCGTACCATGCGATCGCGGGTTCGCCGGCGACCTATGCGATCACGTACGCGGCGGACGCGGCCGTGGCCGGCAAGGCGTTGCGCGTATCGCTCAAGGACAGCAACCCTGTCGACAAGATGGTCAAGAACGACCGAACCGGCGTGGACGAGAAGAAGCGCGTGTCCGAGCCGGTGGTGACTTTTGTCAACGTCACGCTCGAGGCGGCGGGGGTCGAGACGATCAACCTGCCGGAGCCCAAAGCGAAGGATTCGACGCTGGAGTTGTCCATCGTCGAGGCCCCGAAGCAGTTCGACGCGGCGGCCGCACTGGCAGTGTACAAGACACTCGGTCCCGAGGAGAAGAGCGAATTTCGCAACCGCCTGACCCCGGAGCAGAAGGGACAACTGTACAAAGCGGAACAGGACGACAAACAGAATACGCCTGGGGCGGGTCCGGTGGTGTTGAGCAACACGCTGCTGCTCAAGCCGTCGGCCGGGACCTGGGCTCTGCCCGAAGCCGGCGATCTACAGAAGATTGTGGATGCGCTGCCGGCCAAGGCGACCGTGCCGCCGGCCAGGCCCCGCAAGGTGCTCTGCTTCACAGCGGCCGCCGGCTTTTACCACACCTCGATCCCGTTCTGCGCCCGGGCGATTCAGCTCATGGGCAACAAGACCGGCGCCTGGCAGGCGGTCATCTCCAACGACAAGTTCATGTTCGAGCTCGAGACGCTGGCGCAGTTCGACGCGGTCATGATGTGCAGCACCACCGGCTCGCTCTTCGGCGACAAGTCGGCCAACGATCGCCTGCGGAAGAGCTTCCTGGACTTCGTGGCGTCCGGCAAAGGGCTGGCCGGCAGCCACGCGGCCACCGACTGCTCGTATGACTGGAAGGAATACGGGGACATGATCGGCGGGTTCTTCCAGGGCCATCCGTTCGGCAAGCATTTCACGAAGATCGACGACCCGGCCAGCCCGATCAACGCCGCCTTCAAAGGCCAGGGGTTTGACTTCTCCGATGAGATGTACACGTTCAGGACTCCCTACTCGCGCGAGAAACTGCACATTCTCATGAGCATCGACATGGCCAAGACGAAGTTGGATGACGACCCCGCGCGCCCGGGATTCAAGAAAGGCGAGAACCGCGACGACCACGACTACGCGATCAGTTGGATACGGGAATATGAGAAGGGCCGGGTTTTCTATTGCTCCTACGGCCACAACCACCAGATCTTCTGGACGCCGCCGGTGCTGCAGCATTTCCTGGACGGCTTGCAGTACGCGCTGGGCGATCTGAAGGCGGATGCGACGCCGAGCGCGAAGAAGTGAGACAAAGTGGGGCCAGCGTTTCCGCTGGCCGGGTTCGTCAGACAAAGCACGCTTCCCACGGGCCGGCGAGGACGCCGGCCCCACTTGCGAGCGGGAACGCACATTTGACCGGTTTCTCTTTCCGGGTGCCACGGCTTGCCTGCTGCAAGCCGAGGCGCCGGAGGATCGGACGTAATTGCATCGGCAATGGCAGCCGCTCCTGATACAATATGGCGATGATGGATCAGACCATCCCGCATCAACTTGATTACGCTCCACCGCCCAAGCGGCGTCTGCTCACCAAGCGCCGGGTGTTCTGGCTCACTGTCGGCCTGCTGGCGGCGTTAGCGACGTACTTCGCATGGAGTGTGTACGTCCCAAAGATCCGTGACCGCCTTGACGCTGCCCGCCAGCGCACCGCCGTGCTACAGGGGTGCATCGCACACACCATGCTCACGACGGAGCCTGCCTTCGATGAAGGCACCGCAAAAGTCCCCTGCCGTCTAACGAATGTGAATCCCGATCTTGCATTGTGTCGGCAAAATCGCACCGATACTCCGCTCCGACCCGGCCAATTGCAGCGGGTAGCCTCAACGACTGGCATGGTGTTTCAACTACCCTTCGGCGGATGGGGGCCGATTTCGCCTTCTTGTTGGAGTGTCTTCCTTGTGCGCAATCTGAACGTCGGTCTAAGACAACCGGCAAATCGGCAGCAATCCGAAGGCGACGTGCATAATGCGCCGATCCATGAGTGGCGCGTGGAAATGGTCAACGGCGACTACCGTAGCGCTCCACAATTCGGTCATGCCTTAAATAGTCTTCTCTACCTCGGATCCCTCACGACTCCCGGCGGCGAACAGCGCCTCATCCACCTCTCCTTCGACGGTCCCGCGTTCGTCTGGGGTGGCAAGAGTCCGTTTCGCATTGTCAGTTACCCCACGCATTGGTCCCTCCGCGCGTACACGCCCGTCGAATCCGACTCCTCCGCCGGCCTCGACTACTCCGACCTCCGTCCGTTCAAGATCTTCCCCGCCCAGCGCGATCCCAAGAACCCCTCGCATCTCACCATGGTCTACCAATTCGGCCCCGACAAGGGAACCATCGACGTCCGCCTCGACAATGCCGGCCAACTGACCCTCTCCCGCCGGCCATGAGCGGCCCACGCCTGCGTTCGGAGTTCACGCTTCAGCGCGCTTCAGCGTGTCTTCTCGCGGCACGCCGTCAGACACGCTAAAGCGTGAACTCCGAACAGAACGCCGAACAGATCGCATTTGCGTCCTCCATGCCGCAGAGTAGAATCCGCAGAGTCGAAAGTTCAGCGTGTGCGTGTCCATTCTCGTGGGTCAATTTCCGGAGGAATCACATGAATCGTCGTGAGTTGCTTCAAGGTGCGGCGGCCGCGGTGCCGGTGGCGATGCTCGGTGGGTATTTCGTCCAGGGCGCTGAGGCCAAACCGCTGCGCGTCGGGCTGCTCGGCAGTGGCTGGTACGGCAAGTGCGATCTGCTCCGCCTCATCCAGATCTCGCCGGTGGAGGTCGTCTCCCTCTGCGACGTCGACAAGAAGATGCTGGCCGGGGCGGCCGATATCGTCGCCGAGCGCCAGGCCTCCAAGAAGAAACCCCGCACCTACGCCGACTACCGCGAGATGCTCAAGGAGAAGGACCTGGACCTCTGCCTCATCGGCACGCCCGACCACTGGCATGCGCTGGCGGCCATCGCGGCCATGGAGGCCGGCGCCGACCTCTATCTCCAGAAGCCGATCAGCGTGGATGTGGCCGAGGGCAAGGCGATACTCGACTCCGCCCGCAAGCTCAAGCGCGTGGTGCAGATCGGCACCCAACGCCGCAGCACGCCGCACCTGATCGACGCCGTCGAGAAGGTCATCAAGCCGGGCCTGCTCGGAAACGTCGCCTACGCCGAGATCTGCTGCTACTACTGGATGCGCAACCGCGACACGATGCAAACCGCCCCCGACGCGGCCCCGCCCGAAAACCTCGACTGGGAGATGTGGACCGGGCCGGCGCCGATGCGGCCGTACAACAAGATCTGCCACCCGCGCGGCTGGCGGGCGTTCATGGAATACGGCAACGGCATCGTCGGCGACATGTGCGTCCACATGCTCGACATGGTCCGCTGGATGCTTGGGCTGAGTTGGCCCAAGACCGTCAGCTCATCCGGAGGAATCCTGGTCGACTCCAAGAGCCGGGCGAACATCTCCGACACGCAGACGGCGACGTTTGACTATCCGAACATCAAGATCGTCTGGACCCACCGCTCGTGGGGCTCGTCGCCTGACTCCAAGTACCCCTGGGCGGCCGTCATCTACGGCGACAAAGGCACGCTCAAGGCCAGCGTCAACAGCTTCGAGTTCACGCCCATCGGTGGCAAGGAACCCACCGTTAAGGGCGAGGCGCTCTTTGAATACGAAAAGTACCCCGAGGACAAGACGGAGAAGGACCTCGAGCGCCACGTCGCCTCGGCCATCCGCGGCCACATGAAGAACCTGCTCGATTGCATGGCCAGCCGCGGCCGCCCGGTCGCCGATGTCGAGGAGGGCTACATCTCCACGGCAAGCTGCATCCTGGCCAATCTGTCGATGAAGCTCGGCCGCAGCCTGACCTGGGACCCCGCCAAGAACCAGATTGTCGGCGACGACGAGGCCAGCAAGCTGCTGCTGCGTCCCTACCGCGCCCCGTGGAAACATCCGGCGGCGTGATAACTATGGAACTCCGCATCGCCCAGCGCGCTCTCGGTCCCGATCAGCCGGTTTTGGTCATCGCCGAAATCGGCGTGAACCACGACGGCTCGCTGGACCGGGCGCTGGAGCTGGTCGAGCATGCCCGCGCGGCTGGGGCCGATGCGGTGAAGCTCCAGTTGTACAACGCCGCCAGCCTGATGCACCCATCCGGCGGGTTTGCGGAATACCAGAAGACAACGACGGCCGACGCGTCGCCCGTCGCCATGCTCCGCCGCTACGAGATGAGCTGCGAGCAGCGCCGGATCCTCGTGGCCGCCATCCGCGCCAAGGGCCTGATCCCCATCGCCACGCCGTTCTCGCCCGGCGACGTGGCCGAGATCCAGGCACTCGATCTGCCGGCCGTCAAGATCGCCTCACCGGACCTGGTCAACCCGGTGCTGCTCAAACGGGTGGCGGCGCTGGCTCGGCCGATGCTCCTCTCTACAGGCACGGCCACGCTCGAGGAGATCGACCGGACGGCCGGGTGGCTGCGGTCGTGGGGGGCGTCGTTCGCGCTGCTGCACTGCATTTCCTGCTATCCCACGCCCAACGAGCAGGCACACATCGGCTGGATTTCGCAGCTCGCCGGCCGGTTTGGCGTGCCGATCGGCTACTCCGATCATGCCACCGACGAATGGGCCGGCGGGCTGGCCGTGGCCGCGGGGGCATGCCTGATCGAGAAACACCTCACCTGGGACCGCACCGCGCCCGGCCCGGACCATTCCGCCTCGGCCGACCCACAGCAATTCGCGCGGTACGTGGCCAACATCCGCCGGGCTGAGTCGCTGCGCGGTTGCGGTGACAAACGCGTGCTGGACATCGAAGCAGATGTGCGGCTGGTTTCGCGGCAGAGTCTGGTGGTCGTGCGCGACCTGCCGGCCGGGCACGTGCTTCAGGAAGACGACCTGACGGTGCAGCGCCCCGGCACGGGCATTCCCGCGGCTGAGATCGACAAGGTGGTCGGCCGGAAGTTGGCCGAGCCGTTGAAAGCGGCGACGATGTTGCAGTGGAGCAGTTTGTAGTACGGGATCCGGTGTTTCATGAACGGTGGGACAGAGGTTGATTGTCAGGGGGATGGCTCGCACGGCCGCATCGCGTAGAATGCGCCTTGGCGCGGACCCCGCGATCAACGATCACGGCTACAATGCCCGTGCCGCAAGAGTCGGGCCGACACGACAGGAACGGGTGACACATGGCCGAAGTATCGTGGGACACATTCGAGCGCTATCGTCAGAAGGGCCTGGATGCGCGCCGGGCCGGACAGTGGGATTCCGCCCGCATCTATCTGCTGGAGGCGGCGCGGGCAATGACCGTGCTGGCGCGGCAGTCGGCCGGCGAGGAGCTGCAGGAAGGCCGGCGGCAGATGGCGGCCCGGCTGCTGGATCTGGCCAAGGATTGCGAGACCGCCAAGGCCGAGCATCGCAAGCAGCCGGGAGTGTCGCGATCGCGCATGGGGCCGGGCAACGAGACCGCCGCCGAGGGCGAGGCGGACAAGACAGCCTCCCAGTGGATCGTGAAGGAGAAGCCGACCATCCGCTTCAGCGACGTGGCCGGGTTGGATCGTGTCAAGGAAGACATCCGCCTGAAGATGGTCTACCCGTTCGAGCACCCGGAACTGGCGAAAAAATTCGGCGTGCGTCTCGGCGGCGGCGTGCTCATGTGGGGCCCGCCGGGCACCGGCAAGACCATGCTCGCCAAGGCCACGGCCGGCGAGATCGACGCGACGTTCTTCACGGTCTCCCCGGCCGAACTGCTCAGCAAATGGGTCGGCGAGGCCGAGCAGAACATCAAGAAACTCTTCGACGCCGCCAAGCAGGAGAAGCGTTCGATCATCTTCATCGACGAGATCGAGGCCCTGGTGCCGGCGCGCCAGGATGAAGGCTCGAGCGTCATGCAGCGTGTCGTGCCGCAGATCCTCCAGGGCATGGAGGGGTTCGACAAAAAAGGCGACCAGGCGGTTCTCTTCATGGGCGCCACCAACGTCCCCTGGCAGCTCGACCCGGCCGTCATGCGGCCCGGGCGATTCGACGAGAAGATCTACATTCCCCTGCCCGACATCGCCGCCCGCCGCAAGATGCTGGAGATCTACCTCGGCAAGCGCCCCGTCGATCCCGCCGTGAACTTCGACTCCCTGGCCCAGAAACTCGACGGCTACAGCGGCGCCGACATCAAGTACATCTGCGACAAGTCGGCCACGATTCCTTTCCTCCGCAGCGTGGCCACGGGCACGGAAGGTTGCATCGACAACCAGATCATCGACGACTCGATCAGCGACACACCGCGTTCGGTGACGCCGGAGCAGTTGAAGCGGTTCGAGACCTGGGGCAAGGAAGCGGCGACGGCGTAGGGTCCGCACTGCGGACCGCGCGGCTAATCCCCGAACGACACATCCAGCGCCCGCGCCGTGGTCACGCCGTCGCCGTCGAGGGGGACGAGCTTGAGCGCGGCGATTGCCTGCTGCAGCGGGACATATTCCACGCGTGGCGGCCGCAGCGCCACCATCACGCCGTTGAGGCCCTGAACCAGGGCCCGCACGGCGGCAGCGCCGAAGGTGAGCCCGAGCAGGCGATCGGTGGCCGTCGGCGTGCCGCCCCGCAGCAGGTGCCCGAGCACGACGGCCCGCGATTCCTTGCCGGTGATCTCCTGCAACTGGGCGGCAACCTTCTCGCCGATGCCGCCGAGCCGGTCGGCCCGTCCGGCCTCGTGGGCCTTGACCACCGCTTCGCCGCCCGCCGGCTTGGCGCCTTCGGCCACCACCACGATGGCATACTCGCGCGAGCCCGAGGTCTTGCGGCGGATGTGCTCGGCCACCTTGCCGATGTCATAGGGAATCTCCGGGATGAGAATGGCGTCGGCCCGGCCGGCAATGCCGGCGTCAAGGGCGATCCAGCCCGCGTTGCGGCCCATGACCTCGACCACCATGATGCGCCGATGGGCCTGCGCCGTCGAGTGCAGCCGGTCGATGCACTCTGTGGCGAAGGATACGGCGGTGTTGAAGCCGAATGTGACGGTGGTGGCTTCGAGATCGTTATCGATGGTCTTGGGCACGCCGACCACGCGCAGGCCGCGTTCGTGCAGCGAGTTGGCGATGGTGAGTGACCCGTCGCCGCCCACGGCGATCAGGGCATCGATGCCGTGTTTGGCGAAACCCGTGAGCACCTCGTCCGAGCGGTCGATTTCCTTCGTCGAACCATCCGGCATCTTCACGAGGAACTTGAAGGGGTTGCCGCGGTTGGTGGTGCCGAGGATGGTGCCGCCGAGAATGGCGATGCCGCGGACGGTCTTGCGCTGCAGGTTCATCAGGCCGCCATCTTCGTAGTTGTGCGGCGCAAGCAGACCCTCGTAGCCCTCGCGGATGCCCAGCACTTCCCACCCGAGATGGCGGGCCGCGTAAACGGCGGACTGGATGACGGCGTTGAGTCCGGGTGCGTCGCCGCCGCCCGTGTTGATTGCGATACGCCTGATTTGATCGGCCATGATGCGTTCCTTCCCAAGGGGCAATTCTTCCGGGCGACCGGTGTGTGTCGGAGTACCGACACTACAGGCGAGACGCCGGCAAGACGCCTGTGCTACGAGATTCGGCGGGGCCTATGGTCGCGTCTTTTTGGGGATTTGCAAAGCTCCGGCCGGTGCGTAATCTGGGCGGCCATGAATCCGATCTCCATGAGAGTGGTGATGTCGTTTGTCTGCGGGATGTTGCTGGTTGGCTTCTCGGCGCGGGCGGACAACTGGCCGCGGTTCCGCGGGAGCAACGGGCAGGGGGCCGGCGAGGCGCCGCAGATGCCCAACCAGTGGACGGCGAAGGATTGGCTGTGGCGGATCAGCCTGCCCGGCACGGGACATTCGTCGCCGGCGATCTGGGACGGGCGGGTGTTTGTCACGTCGGCGGACGAGGCCGCGGGCAAGCGGTATCTGGTGTGTATCGACGCGGGCACCGGCAAGATTCTCTGGCAGCGCGATTTCCCGCTCAAACCCTACCGCCATCATGCCGAGAACAACGCCGCCACGGCGACGCCGGCGGTGGACGAATCGGGCGTCTACGTCGCCTGGCTCGACCCCGAGAAGTACCTGCTGATGGGCTTCGACCACGAGGGCAAGGACCTCTGGTCGGTGGACCTTGGTCCCTTCAAGTCGCAGCATATGAACGGATCCTCACCTATCGTGGTGGGGCAGAGGGTTGTCATGGCGGTTGACCAGGACGTCGTCGACGCTGGTTTCGTGATCGCCGTCGACCACAAGACCGGGCAGACCCAGTGGAAGACGCCGCGGCGCTCGGACAACGCGGCCTCGTCCACACCATGCATCTACGAATCGCCCGGCCAGCCGCCGCAGATCATCCTGACGAACCGCACGGAAGGAATCCTCTCGCTGGATGCCGCGACCGGCCGGCGGTTGTGGAGCATGCCCGAGACGCTGCCCTTCCGGTCGGTGGCCTCGCCTGTGGCCGGCGACGGCGTCGTGCTGGGCAACTGCGGCGAAGGTGCCAGCAACCGCACGCTGTCCGCGGTGCGCCCGCCGGGCAAGCCCGACGACAAACCCGTGCTGGCCTGGCAGATCAAGACGATGACCGCGCCGTACGTGCCGACGCCGCTGATCGTCGGCCCGCGCGTGTTTCTGCTCACGGATACGGGCCAGGTCAGTTGCGTGGAACTGGCCAGTGGCAAGGTGCTTGGGCAGGGGAAGATCCCCAACGTCGGGCCCGGCTTCTACGGCTCAATGGTGTGCCTCAACGACCGCCTGGTCTGCATCACCCGCAAGGGTGAGGTGATCGTTCTGTCGGCCGACAAGCTTGAGGTTCTCGGGCGCACGTCGCTGGACGAGGCGACGTTCGCCACCCCCGCCGTCGCTGGCGGGCGGGTGTATTTCCGTACGCTGACCAAGCTGGCCTGTATCGGGAAGTAAGTCGGCGTTCAGATCGGAGACGACATGAACCCTATCGACTTCATCTGGTTTTTGATTATCGGTGTCCTCGCCGGATGGATCGGCGGATTACTCATGAAAGGCCGGGGCTTTGGCTGCTTCGGCAACCTGGCCGTCGGGATCATCGGCGCCGTCCTTGGCGGCTGGATGTTCCGCGTGCTCGGCCTCCGGACTGTCGGGCTGCGCGGCGCGCTGCTGACCGCGGTAGCCGGGGCTGTCGTGTTGCTCTGGATTGTCGGGGCGATCAAGAGGCGGTGATGGCGGGGGGGGCCATGACCCTTTCGGCGGGTGCGGATTCGGCCCCAAAGGGGCCGGATAGTCCAGCCCAGGGGTTGCGTACTCGCATACCCTGGGTGTTGGACGACCCGTAAGACCCCGCCCCGAAAGGGCGGAGGAATCGCCGAGGATCAACACGCCCCGGATTTCCTCCGCCCTTTCAGTTTCAGGGCGGAAAGAGATATCTTCTCAAGCCTACCCAGAGTAGAGCTTCGCTCAACCCTGGGCTGGATTCCTCCGGCCCTTCAGGCCGCAGAACCGCCCCGCCCATAATGTCATGCACCCATGGCGGGGAGACGGAGGCTGCCCCGATTCACTGATCCGCTCACGCGTGGCATAATGCATTACTTCGCTTTCAACTCCACCTCGACCGTCTTTCCGCCTTCGACGGTGATCGTCTTCTCCTCCGCCACCCGGGTGATGCCGGGCACGAACGGATCGGTGGAGATCAGGTACTTGCCAACCGGCACTTCCTCAAAGACAAACGTCCCGTCCGCTCCCACGTTCATCGATCCGCCCCAGGTGCCGATCTTGGCGCCGGCCGCGTCCTGGACGTGTACCTGGGCTGACGGTTTAGGTTTGCCGTCCGGACCCAGCACGCGGCCGCGGACCGTGCCGGTGCGACCGGCCTGGATGACCACGTTTGTCGCCGGCACCGCCTGCCATGACGTGCTCCAGGCGGCGTGGTATCCCTTGGCATGGAGTGTCAGGCGGCAGAAGCCCTGCGGCAGGCCCTTGAGTTCGAACTTCCCCTGGTCGTCCGTCCTGGTCTTGGGCGTGTCGCTCAGACGATATCCCGTCCCGTCCATGCCCATCGGTTCCCAGACGGTCACTTCGGCGCCGGCCACGGGCTTGCCGGTGTCGTCGACGACCGACCCCGTAACCGACGCCTCGGGCGCCAGGCTCACCTCATATTTCCGCATGTCCCGGCCGTTGACCTGATCATAGGCCACGGCCTTCCCGGCAAATCCGGCCGCCCCGATGCTCACGCTCACGTTGCCGGGGGTGATCTTTTCCACCACGAAGTGTCCAGTGTCGTCGGTTGTGGCCTCCGTCAGCGGCGTCGTCTTGCCATCGGCACCGAGGCGACCAACCATCACCTTGGCCCCGCCCAGCGGCTTGCTGGTCGCCATGTCGTACGCGCTGCCGGACAACATCGATCCGCCCTTGACCTCGACGCCCGAGGCCGAAGCCCGCTGGTCAATCACCTTCACGCCCTTGGGCACACGCAGCTTGTCCCATTCCACCTGGCCGCCGCCGATGTAGAGATCCATGCGCGGCGCGGCCAGGGACTTGCGGTAGTTCGGATCTTCAGACCCGAAGACGCTGTTGGGGTTGTTGTAGAGGTGATACCAGCTCTGGGCATTCCAGATGATGAACGTCCAATCGATGCGAGGATCGACCTTGGGCTTGTCTTTTTCCTGGCGGTCGATCTTCAGCCAGAAACTCTCGTGCGGGCCGTCGTGGATGTAGAGTTCGACCTCGGGCGCGCGGATCTTCGCGAACAGGTCCAGCGCCTGCTGGAAGGCCGCGCCGTCGCCGCGATAGAGGAACTCGTATTGCCCGCCGCCGAACGGCGGGCCTTCCCACCAGCCGACCCGAGTCTTGAGATTTGCCACATCAATCGCGCCGGCCCGCCAGTTCTGGTCCGAGACGGGGTTGTTACCCATCCCGCCCGTGATCAGCGCCTGGGCGCTGGCGGCAACAACCAGACCGAACACAAGCCCGAAACACCATGTACGTCGCAGCATGACACCACCTTCGTTTGGACAATTCATCTCCCATTAGACGTCAAACCGGCCGGAGGTTCGCGAGAAATCCGGAATTCGATCCGCGGCGCGTGGCCACTTCTCGGGCGATGAAGACGTGGCGGAGTACTGCCAACACAGGCGAAACGCCTGTGCTACGAAATTCGGCCGGCCAAATGCGGTTCGCGGAAAATCCGGAATTCGACGGATCGTTTGCTATACTGGCATCCACCATGAGATCAACTCCGCTCAGTCTCCGTCGCCGCCCCGCGTCCGCTGAAGCGGACCTTACGATCTTCACCAAGACGATAGTCACGCTCGGTCTTGCCGTGCTGTTGGCAATAACCGTTTCAATTCACGCCCAGGATGCGGTGCCGCTGTATCTCGACGTGAAACAGCCGGTCGACCAGCGTGTGGCCGATCTCGTTTCCCGGCTCACGCTGGAAGAGAAGGGCATGGTGCTCAACCACAAGGGGACGACGATCGAACGGTTCAAGATTCGCGCCGATCAGTGGAACCAGTGCCTCAACGGCGTCAAATGGGACCGGCCGACCACGTTCTTTCCCACCTGCATCGGCATGTCGGCCACCTGGAACACCGCCTTGGTGCAGGAGATCGCCACGGTGCTGTCCGACGAGGCCCGCGGGATCTACAACGGCTGGAAGCGCGACCCGGCATTTCCCGGCGAGCACAAGGGCCTGATCTATCGCGCTCCGGTCATCAACATCGGCCGCAATCCCTACTGGGGCCGAAACCACGAGGCCTGGGGCGAGGACCCGTTCCTCACCGGCCGCATGGCGGTCGCCTACGTGCGCGGCCTGCAGGGCGACGACCCGCGATATCTCAAGCTGGCCTCGACGCTCAAGCACTATGCCGTCAACAACGTGGAGACCGATCGCCAGAAGCTGAGCGCCGCCGTCTCCGAGCGCATGCTGCGGGAATACTGGCTGCCACACTTCCGCGATGCGGTGGTTGAGGCCAAGGCGCAGTCGCTGATGGCTTCCTACAACGCCATCAACGGCACGCCGAACAACATCAACCACTGGCTGCTGACGGATGTGCTCAAGAAGGAATGGGGACACGAAGGCTTCGTGGTCTCCGACCTGGGCGGCGTGCGGACGATGGTCCAGGGCCACGCCGGGGGAAAGATGACGTTCGTCGACGCCGTCGCCCAGTCGGTGATGGCCGGCTGCGACTTCTCCGACAAGGAATACGAGGTCAATATCCCCGCGGCTGTGCGCGAGGGCAAGCTCAGCGAAGCCCGCCTGAACGACGCCGTGACGCGGGTGCTGCGGGTGCGCATGCGCCTCGGCGAGTTTGACCCGCAGGAGATGGTGCCGTACAGCAAGATATCGCCCGACGTCATCGGCAGCGCCGAGCATCGGGCCGTGGCCCTCAAGGCCGCCCGGCAGTCGATCGTCCTCCTGCAGAATCGCGGCAACTTCCTGCCGCTGGAGAGGAGCAAGCTGAAGCGGATCGCCGTCATCGGTCCGCTGGCCGACCAGGTCATCACCAACAACTACAGCGGCAAGGTCGGGCAGGCCATCAGCCCGTTGCAGGGGATCAAGGACCGCGCGGCACCGGGCACGGAGATCCTCCACGCGCGCGGCTGCGACGTCAGCAAGACCACGGACGCGACGGCGCTGATCGACGAGGCCGCGGCCGTCGCCCGCACCGCCGACGTGGCGCTGGTCTTCGTGGGCACCAACGCCCAGGTCGAGCAGGAGGGGCGCGACCGCAAGTCGCTGGGGCTGGCCGGCAACCAGGAGAAGCTGGCGCGGGCCGTCTTCGCGGCCAACCCGCGGACTGTCGTCGTGCAGATGAGCGCGGGCCCGCTCACAGTGCCCTGGCTTGCGCAGAACATCCCGGCCATGCTCCAGGCTTGGTGGCCGGGCGAAGAGGGCGGCCACGCCATCGCGGATGTTCTCTTTGGCGAAGTCAACCCGGCCGGGCGCCTGCCGCACACGGTTTACGCTTCCGAGGCCCAGGTGCCGCCGCTTGATGAGTACGATGTCTCCAAGGGGTTCACGTATATGTACGTCAAGGGCGAACCGCTCTTCGCCTTTGGCCACGGGCTGAGCTACACCGAGTTCAAGTACACCAACCTCCAACTCAGCGCGAAGCAGATCCCCGGCCGCGGGCCAGGTCACCGTCAGCGTCGATGTCGAGAACACGGGCAAGCGGGCCGGCGACGAGGTCGTGCAACTGTATGTCCACGATGTGGAATGCAGCGTGGTCCGGCCCGCCAGGGAACTCCACGGCTTCGAGCGGATCACGCTCAATCCGGGCGAGAAGAAGACGGTGAGCTTCGCGTTGCCGGCCGGGAAGCTGGCGTTCTGGGACGAAAAGACCCACGGCTTCCTCGTGGAACCCGGGATGTTCGACATCATGGTGGGCAGTTCGTCCGGCGACATTCGCGTGAAGGATCAACTTGAAGTGAAGTAGCCTGTAGCCGCGATGGTCCATCGCGGTGCATGCCCGACGGGCCGCGATCGGCGATCGCGGCTACACATGATGATGCCTGTGGCCATGTCTGTCTTCCGTATCGAAGATATCCAGCAGCGAGCCGAGCATGCGGTTGGCGACTTTGACCACGGTGGCGTTGGCGGCGTAGTAGGTGGCGTCGCGGGCCATGGCCACCTGTTCCGCGGCCAGGTCCACGTTGGAGCCTTCGCTGCCGTCGGGGTTGGCGGCGCCGGCGGAGTTGTCGCGGGTGATGACGGTGCCCACGCCGCCCGTGCCGAGTTCGACGGTGTCCACGCGTGATGCCTTGAATCCCGGCGTATCGGCGTTGGCGATGTTGTTGGCGCTGACGCTCAACTGCGTCTGTGCGGCCTGCATGCCGGAGGCGGCGATGTTCATGACGTCGAAAAGACTCACGGAGGAACTCCTGGGCGGATGCGAGAGTGTCCGCCAGAAGTAATGTCGCATATGCGCCGGCCGGACTTAACGGCGCCGGGGTCCGGATAACCGGGGTTTGCGGTTATCGGGCGTTCGAGGGCCCATCAGCTCTCAGGACTCAGCACTCAGCACTCTGGGCGATCTTGCCAGGATTACCAAACGTCCGTCCCTCGATTACGGGCTCATGTCTGAAGATTGTGGTATCCTGTCAAGGCTTGTGGTATGGTACGGGAGTTTGGGGGCGTGATCGCACGCCAAGGGACTGCCGGGCATTCTGTGTGCGGAGGATGGGATGGGCTCGATATTGACTTGCCGCAAAGCGTTTTCGCGTAAGGTTCTTGTTGGCCGGGCGGCGATGCGCGTAGCACGGCCGTCCCGACTGTGTTTCTCGGATCACAGCCGGGACGGCTGTGCTACATCCGGCGGCCGTGCGCCCGGGAAGAGCGCCGTGGCGATCGAGGCACTGGAGGATCGGTGGCTGCTGTCGACGATTTACGTGGATGCCAGTTCGCCCGGGCCGACGCGGAATGGGACGTCGTGGGGGAGTGCGCTTGCGGATCTGCAGTTGGCGCTGGGGGCGGCGGTGTCGGGGGATACGATCCGGGTGGCGGAAGCGACGTACAAGCCGACGAGCGGGACGGATCGGACCAAGACGTTTCAGTTGAAGACGGGCGTGGGGGTTTACGGAGGATATGCGGGATACGGCGCGGCCAACGCGGATGCGCGCAATGTGATGGCGTATCCGACGATTCTGTCGGGGGACATTGGCACCGTCGGTTCGAATACGGACAACAGCTACCATGTGGTTGTGAGCGGCGGGACGACATCGACGGCCGTGCTGGATGGCTTCACGATCACAGCCGGAAATGCCAATGGAACCAACCCGAACAACAGCGGTGGCGGGATATATAACTCCAGTGGCAGTCCCACGATCCGCAACTGTACCCTCATCAGGAACACGGCGGCCTCGGGTGGCGGGATGTACGACTACTACTCCTCACCAACGCTGATCAACTGCATCTTCAACGGGAATACGGCTTCTTCCGGTGGTGGTATCTTCAACGATCTCTCTTCTTCGCCGACGTTGACCAACTGCGCGTTCAGCGGCAACTCGGCGGCCTCGGGTGGCGGGATGTACGACTACTTCTACTCGACGCTGATCAACTGCACCTTCAGCGGGAACCGTGCTTCCACCACCGGCGGCGGAATCTACGGTTCCCGCGCGGCGCTGATCAATTGCATTGTCTGGGGTAACACAGCTCCCTACCTCAGTGAGGTTTCCGGCTCCGGTCAGATTTCGGGCCCGGCGACGGTCACCTACAGCGACGTCCAGGGAGGTTGGAGCGGCACGGGCAACGTTAACATCGATCCACAGTTCGTTTGCAATCCCTCGGGAATCAACTACGGCGATCTGCGGCTCTTGGTGACGCCTCTTTCTCTATGCGTTGACTCCGGCAACAACGCGGCCATTCCGTCGGGCATCACCACCGATCTGGCCGGCAATCCCCGCCGACAGGACATCGCCAGCATCACGGACACAGGCAGGGGTACGGCGCCAATTGTGGACATGGGCGCGTACGAAGCGAGTCCCGGACCCTTGGCGGTCAGCGGAGGTCCGTACACGGTACTGGAGACTTCCTCGGTTGTGCTCAGCGGCGCGGGGTACAGCGACACCGGGCTTACCCTGTCG
>JBIOJL010000059.1:0-19200 GCA_044450885.1 Tepidisphaerales bacterium | reverse complement strand
GCCTTCCTGAAGCGCCCGCCGTCTGGCATTCCAGGCCAGCGAGGACGCTGGCCCTACTTGGTGGCACGGGCTTCCAGCCCGTGGTGTCGGTACGCCGACACATCAGCCCCGTCGCCGGTGACCGCGACGGAACAAGGAACTCGTGGCATGGGCGTCTCGCGCGTCTCGCCCATGCGTCTTCAGAAAGCCACGGGCGAGACGCCCGTGCCACAGGTGGTTCGGTGAATCAGACAGCTTCCATCACCCGGTCCCGCCAACGGTTCTACATCGTCGGCATTCTCGCCATTATGCTCGGCGCGACTGCCCTCATCGGTTCCCTCCGCATCCCCACCGCCCGCCTCGACATCCCGCCCACCGCAATCGTTCAGCGATTCGCCGGCCACACCCTTCGCATCGCCACCTACAACATCCACTCCGGCGTCGGCGCCGACGACCGCTTCGACCTCTCCCGCACCGCCGCCGATCTGAAGGATTTCGACCTCGTCGGCCTCAACGAAGTCCGCGGCGCATTTTCGGCCGGACAGGACCAGGCAAGCGAACTCGGCCGCATCCTCGCCGTCAACGCCCTCTTCGCCCCCACCGAGAACCGCTGGTTCCACGGCCATTTCGGCAACGCCCTCCTCCATCGCCCCGACCTCGACGGCTACCACCGCATCCCCCTGGCCGGCTCCCTCGGCCGCGGCAAACGCAACGTCATCCAGACCCGCATCCTCACACCCGGCAAACCGATCAGCGTGCTCGTCACCCACATCGACCGCGGCGCCGACCGCGCCGCGCAATTGCAGACCGTGCGGCAGATGTTCACGGCCCTGCCCGAGCCCGCCATTCTCATGGGCGACATGAACTCAGAGAAAACCGACCCCCTGATCGCCCCGCTCCGCACCTCCCCCGGCGTCACCGACGGCATCGCCCAAATCCTCGGCGACAAAGACCCCGCCGACCGCATCGACTACATCTTCACCCGTGGCCTGAAATGGCGCACGGGCGGCCTCCGCGACAGCAAAGCCAGCGACCATCCCATGGTTTGGGCGGAACTAGATTCCCCGCTTCGGTGACGGCACAAAGCGGATGCGCTCAGCCACCGTTCAGCGCCCTCAGTTTTGCCTGCAGTCGCGACGGATTCTGGGAACGCATCGCCTCGATGAATGCATCATCCTCTTCAATCGACCGGTCAATTTCTTCCCGGTGGTCGTAGTAGAACGCCATGGCCGCGTGCAACGACGCCATCGACAGGTCGTACCCGGCCGCCACCTGTTCCAGTGCCTGCCCCAGACGCAGGTGCATCAGGGCCACGTCGGCTACGGTGATTCGTGTCCCGGCGATAAGAGGCTTACCTCCGCGAGTCCCGGCTGAAGATTGAATGTACTGATCCAGTGTGGCTTGCATCGCTCAGGCTCCCACTCTGATTCTAGCCGGAAACCACCGGCCCGAAAACGCCAAAGTTGCGATTTGGGGCGAGGAGTTCGTCGGACGTTCCGATACTCAAACCCTCACCGCAAAGTCCCTCCCGCTCCAGGTCTGCCCGGCCGCCACCGTCAACACCTGCGAACCGCTCGCCGGCAAAGCGACCTTGTATCCCTTTACCGGCACCAGCCGGATCACGTAAGTCCCGGCCGCCAGCGAATTGAAACTGAAATATCCCTGCGCATCCGTCAGCACCGACACCTCGCCGGAGTCCAGCACGCCGTTGCGGTTGCTGTCGATGAACACGCGCCAGTTGGCCAGGGGCTTGTCGCCGGCATCCATCCGCCCGTTGGCGTTCCTGTCGAGGAAGACCCGGCCCTTCACCTTGGCGAACGGCGCCGCGCCGACGTTGCGGCTGATCGATGACCCGATCGACACCGTGAGCACCTCGCTCGTGTTCGTGGTGACACGGTAGCCGGCCGGTATCGCCGCCACCAGGCGATAGGAGCCGATGGGGACATTGCTGAACGCGAACTGCCCCGTGGCGCCGGTCAACGTGCCCAACTCGCCTGGATCCTGCACGCCGTTGCCGTTGGCGTCCAGGAACACCCTGAGCCCGGCCCAGGGTTTCTCCGCCGCCTGCCGCACGCCGTCGGAATTGGCGTCGACGAAGGCCACGCCCGAGATGCTCCCGACGGGCTTGCGCAGCGCGAAGTTGTTGCCCAGCGCGGGCAGCGAACCGCTGCGCGTCACATCGACGATCCCGCTTGCCGGGGTGGTGAAGACATACCCGGCCGGCGCGGTTGTGCGCAACTTGTAGGTCCCGGCCGGAACATCGGGAATCGTGAACTGCCCCGCGGCGTCGGTGGTCGCCGATGGCTCGCCGGGGTCGCGCACGCCGTTGTTGTTCAGGTCCAGCCAGACGGTGACGCCCGCGAAGCCGGTCTCGCCCGCGTCGCGCGCGCCGTTGCCGTTGGCATCGTTGTATAGGGCGCCCGCCACCGGGGCAAGCTGCACGGCCGCGAAATTGATCGGCGCCGGTTGCTGATTGTCTGGAATAATCGGCGTTACGTAGCCGTTCGGGTAATTGGTGATGGTCCACCCCGGCGGCGCCGTGGCCCGTATCACCACGTTGCCCTCCACAATGCCGTTGAGCGCAAACGCCCCGTCCGCGCCGATCACCGCTTTCGGCTCGCCGGCGTCGGCCACGCCGTTGCCGTTCAGGTCGGCCCACACCGTCGCTCCCGCCAGCCCGATCTCGCCCGCGTCGAGCTGCCCGTTCAGGTTCGCATCCTGGAACACCGCGCCCGTGTAGGTCAGCACGCGGTAGAACCCCACCGGCGTGAACGCCACCTTCCGGCCCGACGGCACGTCGAACGGCAGGTTGGTCATCACCGGCGTCGTGGTCAGCCATCCCGCCGGCGCCACCGTCACCACGTGAATGCTCCCCGGCGAAACGCCGCCGATCTCCCAGTGGCCGCCGGCATCCGTTACCGCCGACGGCTCGCCCGCGTCCAGCGCACCGTTGTTGTTCAGGTCCGCGTACACCGTCCAGCCGGCCAGCGGGCCTTCGCCCGCGTCGGCCCGGTTGTTTCGGTTGAAGTCGTGGAACAGGTTGCCCGAAAGCGTCGAGGTCAGGATCGTGTGCTGCACCTGGAAACTCTTGACGTCGAACAGCGTCGCGTCGTTGAGGCTGCTCACGCGGACCGTGAACGTGGTTGCACCCGTCGGTTCGCCGGGCAAAGGCGTCCAGGTAAACAGCCCGTCCGGCGTGATGCTGGCGCCCGCCGGCACCACGCCGTCGAGGCTGTATTGCAGCGACGGCCCCGGCACGAACGGGTCGGCGGCATGGGCCTGCACCGTCAGCGTATCCGTGTAATTCACCGTCTGATCCGCAATCGGGTCCAGCACCGGCGGGTCGGTGTCGTCGGCAATGGTGATGGTCTGCTGGGTGACGTCGCCCGCGACCACGCCGCTGAGCGTTCCCAGGCTGACGAGGATCGTCGAGTCCGGCTCGTACGCGTGGTCGTCGAGAAGCTGAATGTTCATCGAGGCCGTCGCCTGGCCCGCCGGAATCGTCAGGGACGCGGCCGCGGTGTAGTCGGCGCCCTGCACGGCCGTGCCGCTGAAAACCAGCGGCACCGTGACGTCGTTCGGCAGCGGCGCCAGCAGTTGGACCGTGAGCGCGACGCTCCCGTCGGTCTCGTTGACATCCTGGGCATCCGTGTCGAACGCCACCGGCCACAGGGCCGGCGCCTCATAGGCCCCCATATCGACGATCGGCGCAACGCCGTTGCCGGTGTCGGCCACGATCGGAGAATCCACGAACCGCGCGTTGCCGTTGATGTCCGTGGTCACGCCCGCCGGAACCGCCAGGTTGTCGCCCGCGTCCACTACCGGCGAGACGGGCCCCGGCCGCAGGTCGCCGTAGTCGTCGTCGCCCGTGCCCCAGACGCCGTCGGGGCCCGGGCTGGGGTTTCGCAGGAACTGCGGATTGGCGCCGATATTCCCCGTCCCGGACCAGCCGCCCTGGACATCGCTGTAGCTGACGATCGGCTGGCTGAAGCCGTCGCTGTCGTATATCTCGCCTCCCGTGTCGCCCCAGAGAATGCAATTGGCGATGGACGGCGAAGAGCCGTTGTTGAGCACGGCGCCGCCCGCCTGGATCGCGCCATTGGCGACGTTGGATGCAATGGTGCAGTTGATCAGCATCGGGCTGGCGGACGAGTTGAAGATCGCGCCCCCGCCGTTCTGGGCCACGTTGCCCACGAAGATGCTGTCGGCCACCGACGTGGAATTCGTGTCCCCGTTGAAGTAGACGGCGCCCCCGTCCACGGACGCCGAGTTCCCGCGGAACGAAGAGCCATCCACGGTCGATGACGAGCCGGCGACATCCGCCATGCCTCCGCCGTAGGTCGCGGTGTTGGTGTCGAACACGCAGGACGTAAGCGTCGCCGTCGACGAACTGGCATCGATCAGCCCTCCGCCGATGGTCGCGTTGTTGTTGACGAATTGAGTGTTCGACAGGGTCAACGAACTGGATATGGCCATCAAGCCGCCGCCCTCGATGGCCGTGTTGCTGTCGAAGATGCAGCCGTCGAGCGTTCCCGTGGACGTCTGGAACCCGGCCCCGCCGCCGAACCCGGAGCCGGCCGTGGACGTGTTGTTCGAGAAGGTGCAGTCGATCAGCGTCGGCGAGGCGTGGTCGGCGAACAGGCCGCTGCCGCCGTCGTAGGCATTGTTGCTGTCGAAGGTGCAATTGCTGATGGTCGGGCTGCCGAACCACACCAGCATTCCCCCGCCCGCATTGGCGAACGGCGACGACACCGTACCGGCCGGCGCGTTGGCGTTCCCGTCGCTGATGGTCACGCCGTCCAGCACGGCGGTCGCGTCCGCCCCCGATCCGGTCACGACGTGATAGCAGTTGTCGGTGTTGTTGCCGGCTTTTCCGATGTCGCCCGAGAGAATCGTCTCGTAGGCGTTGGTGTCGCGCCTGTCCGGGTTGGCCAGGTCGGCGCTGCCCGCGTAACCCCCGTCGATCTCCACCCCGCTCTTGAGGCTGAACGTCAGGGTCCGATCTGGCCCGGTGGGCGGCTGGACCGTTCCGTCGGACGGCAGGTACGTCCCGCCGGCGATGTGGATGGTGTCTCCGCTCTGTGCCGCGGTGATCGCATCGCGCAGGTTCAGGAACGCACTGTCCCAACTGCTGCCATCGTGCGTCGCTCCGGCGGCCCCCTGATCCACATAAATTGTCGCCGCCAGCAGCCGGCGGCTCTCCATCGCCTCGACGGCGGCCACGCGCACGGCCCGGCGCCCCGACCAACCCATCCGGCGGTTTTGCACAACAGGCATAATGAGCTCCCAACTAAGGAGAACGCGAGGTAAACGCGCCCCGGCCATCACTCTTCGAGCCATGGCCATCCGAGGCCCGTGCATCTTACCTCCGCGCGGACTCCAGGCAAAGTTCCCCAATCACCCGTTACGGCGGCGGGGGTCCATGACACTTTCGGCGGTATCCCTGCCAGATGCCGGTGGGACAGGCATTCTTGATTCCGCTGAAGAACCCGGACTTGGCGGGAAAGTAGAGCCGACGCCCTCGTCGGCTGGGCGTGAAAACGCCCCTCGACGATGCCGGTGAGGGCACCGGCTCTACTTCTTCAGCGGAATCATTCTTGTCTGTCATCGAATGGCCAGTAGGACAGACATTCTCGCCTGTCGGGGCATTCCTGCCCCTCCGAAGCCATTCGAACGGAGCCCGGTCACGCCCGCCGCGAACATCCAGAACGGCGTGCTGGCTCTTGCCGACGGGTTGGAACTACAGGTTAGACTTCCCCTCTTTCACTGCCGCGGCATCGCGCAGACTCAAGTCGGGATACGCAGAATCCTGCCCCACGTCCGGCCGGCGCTTCCAACTTCGGGCGCAAGCGGCATATTGGTCGCGGCGGTCGATGGCCTGAATGGAGATGGCGGCCGCGCCGGGGTCGACCACGATCGAGTGGAAGCCGGCGCCGAGCATGTCTTCGAGGTCCGCGCCGTAGGCGCTGAGCCAGGCTCTTTCCGCCTCGGACTTCACCGTGTAGACGATCTCCGCGTCCAGGGCCTTGTTCATGCCGGCGGATTTCTTGATGCCGTCGAGCTGCATCAGGCCGGTCTCGCGGAGGGTCATCAGCACTTCCCACTGCTGGCGCGTCTCGGCCGAGACTTCCAGCGGCAACGGCTTGGGCAGCAGGGCCAGGTGGACCGAGGGGAGATTCGCCTCATCGGCCGGTTTGTGGGGAATGTGTTCCCAGGTTTCGTCGGCCGTGAACACGACCATCGGGGCCAGGAGCTTGGTCAGGGCCAGCACGATCTGGTGCATGACGTGCTGGCAGCGGCGGCGCAGCGGGGCGGCCGGGGATTCGCAGTAGAGACGGTCCTTCATGGCGTTGCCGTAGACGGCCGACATCTGCACGGAGCAGAAGTCGTGCAGCAGGCGGAAGGCGCGGTGAAGCTGATAGGCGTCGTAGGCCTCGGTGACTTGGACGATGAGCTGGTTGAGCTGATCAATCGCCCACGCGTCAAGGGAAGAATTTGCGATTTGCGATTTGCGATTTGCGATTGGATCAGAAATCGGCTGGTAGTCGTAGAGGTTGCTCAGGAGATAGCGCAGGGTGTTGCGGATCTTGCGGTACTTGTCCCCGAATTCGCGGATGACCTGGGGGCTGGTGGGGATGTCGTTCTGGTAGTCCACCGAGCAGCACCAGAGCCGCAGCAGGTCGGCGCCGTGGGTGTCGATCTCCTTGGTGGCGGTGACGTATTCCTTGTCGGATTTGCTGACCTTGGTGCCATCCGGCTTGACGATGAAGCCGTGCGTCAGCACCTGCTTATACGGCGGCCGCCCTGTGCAGCCCAGGGCCGGCAGCAGTGACAACTGGAACCAGCCGCGGTGCTGGTCGGAGCCTTCGAGGTACATGTCGCAGGGATACTTGAATCCCGGCCGGCCGACGAGAACCGCGTGCCACGAAGAGCCGGATTCGAACCAGACGTCGAAGATGTCCTTCTCCTTGCGGAGCTGGTCCTTGGGGAAAGCGGGGCCGGGGTCGTAGCCTTCGAGGATCTGGGCCGGGGTTTGCGTGAACCAGGCATCCGAGCCGTGCTTTGCGAAACAGCGGGCAACGGCGCGGACGGATTCAGGCGTGAGCAGGGCCTGCCCCTTCTCGTTGTAGAAAACGGGGATGGGCAGGCCCCAGGCGCGCTGCCGGGAGATGCACCAGTCGGGACGGGAGAGCAACATCCCATGCAGTCGATTCTGGCCCCACGCCGGAATGAACTTCTGTATACGCCGTTTCACATGCTCGAAGATGGGTCTCTTCGCTGCCAATGCCGTCTTGAGCTCGACATCGGGACTCTGCGCGTCGCCACCGTTGGATGGTTCGTTCTCCAGGAATTGTGTTTCCGCCAAGCGCGCCTCTTGCTCGTAAGCCGCTAGCATTGTCCGTTGGGCTTCCGTTTGGGGACCCAAGGGATCAAATCCGATTGCAGTTAGCGCGCGGTCCCTTAGATTTCTCGGACCCAGTCCCGCTGGATCAGAGGCATGCGTGAAGGGTTCATCGATGGCGATGAACCACTGCTCCGTCGCCCGCAGGATCACCGGCTTCTTGGATCGCCAGTCATGCGGATAGGAGTGGAGGATCTTCACCTCGTCGAAGAGGTGATCGAACTCGCGCAGCTTCTCGGTGATGAGCGGGTTGGCCTCCCAGACGCTCTTGTTCTGGATGAACTGGGGGGCGGTTTCGTCGAACCGGCCGTTGGCCAGCACGGGGCAATAGACGGGCAGGCCGTTATTCAGGCCGGTGTTGTAGTCGTATTCACCGTGGCCGGGCGCGGTGTGGACCAGGCCGGTGCCGTCGGTGGTGGTGACGTAGAGGGCGGGGAGAATTGGGCTGGTGCGGTCGATGAAGGGGTGGTGGTATTGGAGCTTGGCCTCGACGAGGGCCTTGCCGGTGGTGGTGCCGATGACCTCGAATCGGTCGACGCCCTTGCGCTGAAACACGGTGTTGGCAAGGTCCGCGGCGACGACGCCGAACTTGTCCTTGCCGTTGCGGGTGTACGAGACCAGGGCGTAGGTCACTTCGGGATGGACGGCGATGGCGAGGTTCGCCGGGAGTGTCCAGGGGGTGGTCGTCCAGACGAGGAAAAAGCAGTGCTGTAGGGTCCGCATCGCGGACCGTTCCGCTTCCGCGCCAAACAATGCCGCCAATTTCCCGGCATCAGTCGCCGGGAACTCGACGAAGACGCTGGGGTCTTCGACATCCTTGTATTCCAGTTCCGCATCCGCCAGCGCCGTCTGGTTTTGCACCGACCACGGCACCGGCTTGAGCTTCTTGTACACCAGCCCCGCCTCGACAAACTTCGCAAACACCTCGAGCGTCGAGGCCTCGTAGTCGGCCGCCATGGTCAGGTAGGGATGTTCCCAGTCGCCGAGGATGCCCAGCCGCTGGAACTGTTTCGACTGGATGGCCGCGTATTTCTGGGCGTAGTCGTAGCAGAGCTTGCGGACATCCGAGACGGCCATGTCGCGCAGCTTGGGCCCAAGCTGTTCCTGAATCTTGTGCTCGATCGGCAGCCCGTGGCAGTCCCATCCGGGCACGTAGGGTGTCTGGCGACCCTGCATGGAGCGGAACCGCTGCACGACATCCTTGAGCGTCTTATTGATGACGTGGCCGATATGGATGTCGCCGTTGGCAAACGGCGGCCCGTCGTGCAGGATCCACTGAGGCGAATCCTTGCGGGCGTCCATCAGCTTGCCGTAGAGGTCCATCTCCTGCCACTTCTTGAGCCGGCCAGGCTCGTTCTGCACGAGCTTGGCCTCCATGGGGAAGGGCGTCTGGGGGAGGTTGAGGGTGTCTTTATAGTTCTTCTTGGTGGCGTCGGTCATGATTGGTGTTCTTAAATACAAGTTTGAAACACAGAGGGCACAGAGAACACAGAGAAGACTTTGGACTACAGGGCGATTCGAGCAATCCCGTCTTTTAATAAGATAACGTTGAAGTTGACGATCAAGGCGAGCTTCTGGTGGGTGGCCTTGAGGTACGACTTGACGATGGCCTTGTGAATGACGGCAATCTCGGTGACAGCCTTCAACTCGAGAACGATCTTGTCGGCAACCAGAAAGTCGAGACGGTGCTCACCGACAGTATGCTCTTTGTAGTAGATGTTCACGGACACCTGTTTCTTGAACGGGATTCCGCGGAGCGTGAACTCCACTGCAAGGGCCTCTTCGTAGACCGATTCAAGGAATCCCGGACCGAGCGCACGATGCACCTCAATGCACGCTCCGATGATGAGACTGGTCCACCGATTCAGTTCCGGACCCGGTTCCATTTCATCGCCAAGAACACAATTTGTATCGTCCAAAGTCATAGTCACACCTGATATCTCTTTGTCTGCTCCTGGTCTTCTCTGTGTCCTCTGTGCTCTCTGTGTTTCAAACCTCTTTAGCTTCAATCGGGAAACCGTATAGTTTAGACGACTCGCCCTCCGCCTCCAAGTGGATCGAACGCCAGCGGCCGCGGGCAAAGCGGATCATCAGGAAAAGGCCGATGGAGATGCCGTATGTCGTCGCCATCGACCACGGTCCGTGGATGCCCCATTTCGGGTGATGGGTGGCGATGAGGCGGCCGGCGAAGACGAGGAACGTCCAGCAGAGGCCGCCCATGGCGATGGCGGGGATGGTGGTGTCGCCGGCGCCGCGGAGGGCGCCGTTGTAGACGCAGTACATGGCGTCGAACACCTGGTAGCAGGCGGCGTAGACGAGCAGAGTGCCGCCGATGTGCAGGACGACGGGGTCTTCGGTGAAGATGCCCATGAGCCGGGCCCGGAACAGGAAGAAGCAGAGCCCGCAGGCAACCATGTACGCCAGCGTCACCCGGAAGCCCAGGTGGGCGCTGCGCAGCGCCGAGGCGGGGTCTTCGCGGCCGATGTGCCGGCCGACCAGCGCGGTGACGGCCGACCCCATGCCGATCGCGGGCAGGAAGCTCAGGATCATGAAACGGAAGAGGTACATGTTGGCGGACATGGCGGCCTGGCCGAGGCCCGCCAGGACCCAGCTCTGAAACAGCGACCACGCCAGCATCTCGGTAACCAGTTGCACGCCGGAGGGAATGCCGACGCGAAGAAGGACGATCAGTTCCCGGGCATAGAGGCGGCAGTCGTTCAGGCGGCAGGAGATGCGGATCGAGGGGGAGAAGGCGATGATCGCCAGGACGGTCATTTCGGTACCGACGCCGCAGACCTGGGCGATGGCCGCCCCGCGCACGCCGAGTGACGTCACTCCTAAGTGGCCGAGCACCATCACATAGGCCAGCGCCGCGTTGACGCACACGCCCGAGGCGGCCGCCAGGAGCACGGCGCTGGGGCGGTTGATGGCGACGAGGAACTGGCCCAGGGCGGTGGCGATGAGCTTGAGCGGGTTGGCAAAGATGATGATGTGGAGAAACGTGGTCTCGGCCGCCAGCAGTTGCGGGCCGTGCTGCATGCGGGCGAATGCGGCGGGCAGGAGCAGGGTGAAGATGGAGACGATGGGGGTATAGAGGAGGCCGAGCCAGATGCCCTGCCAGAGATAGCGCCCGGCCTCGGGAAGATCGCGTCGGCCGAAGGACTGGGAGGCCAGCGTGTTGACCAGGAAGAGCGTGCCGAGGCCGAAGGAGAGGAGGGTCCAGGCGAACATCCCCGCCCCGCCGGCGGCGGTCGCGGCCGTGTCGCCGGCGTGGGCCAGCATCCAGGTGTCCATGAAGGACATGAGCGTGTAGGACACCATCTGCATGACGGTGGGCAGGGCGAGGCTGAGCAGTTCGGCAAGCGGGGATCGCGGACGCATGGGGGGATAATAGCAGGAACGCGAGTTCGGAGTACCGCGGGTTCGGAGTACCGCCTTCGGGCGGTCGTGTTCGGAGTACCGCCTTCAGGCGGTCTTCAAAAGCGCCAACCCGGCTAAAGCCGGTACTCCGAACAACCGGCTAAAGCCGGTACTCCAAACGCTACATCTTCGCCGACGCATCGCCCATGCCGGGGGCGCGCGGTTTGCGCCCGACCTGGGTCGAGAAGCTCTGCAGGTACGACATCCACATCATCGACAGCCCGTGCGTGTAGGCGCCCTGGATGAGCAGGTCCATGTAGTGCTGGGTCGGCGGGATGTGGGCGCGGTCGGAATTCAGGCCCTGGTAGGTCAGGGCGGTAAGGGCCTCGCCCCGCACCAGCGGCGCGACCCTCACTTCGATGCGGCGATAGACGCCGATATCGCGGCCGGAGGCGTCGAGCTTGCGGCCGACTTTCTGGTCGAGAACCTTCAACTCCTGTTCCGACAGATCGAAGAGCGCGCCGGCGACGTATTTCCCCGGATCGTAGGCAATGTCGGCAGTGCCGCCGCCCCAATACTCGGAATACACCGCGAAACAGAGCCGGTAATTGTCGAGGACGGCCGACTTCCCATTCTTAAGCCCCGGCGCGCGCAACCCGTAGTGGCGGCACCATTCGGCCACGGCGCGAGCGTTGAGGTTGGATCCGTACGCAAAATACCACATCCGGGAGGTCTCGGAATCTACATCATCGCGGCTCAAGTTGTGGTGCAGGCTTCCAGCCTGCCTCCGGGCCGTGCAGGCTGGAAGCCCGCACCACAATGCGGCCATTCCGCCGCGATGATGCAGGGCATTCTGTCGAAAATGCCCGCAAACGCAAACGTACCATGGTATGCGGCCGTGCCGGAATATGGAGAGGAGTCCATGATTTACCCCTACCCTCAATCGCGACGGGGAAGTAAAATCCACTCAACCCATGTTCAATTACACTCTCGACACCCACGGCGAGCTTCACCCATACCTGAACTTCGAGTGGCTGCTTACCAACGGCCAGGGCGGCTTTGCCTCCTCCTCGGTGGTCGGCTGCAATCGCCGGCGGTATCACGGCCTGCTGTGTGCGGCCACCAACCCGCCCGTCGGGCGGTTGATGGCCCTGAGCCGCGTGGGCGAGCTGGTCCACCTCGACGGCCAGGTGGACTTTCACGAGCTGTCGATCAACCAGTTCGGCGGCTCGTTCCATCCCCGCGGCGACAAGCTGCTCCGCGCCTTCCGGCTGGGCGAATGCGCCCAGTGGGAATACGAGATCGACGGCGTGAAACTCACCCGGACGCTGCTGCTGTACCGCGGGCGGAACGCCATCGCCCTGCGCTACCACATCAACTGCGCTCCCGGGCGGAAGGTCGCCCTGCGGCTGCTGCCCTTCGTGGCGATGCGGGACTTCCACGCGCTGTGCCACAAGGACCAGGCCAACCTGCAGGCCCAGGCCGAGGCCCGGCACGCCAGCGTCACCAGCGGGCCGCACACGCTGCACCTGACCGCCGACTTCGGCGAGTTTCAGCCGCGACAGGAGTGGTGGTTCTCGCACACGTATGCCATGGAGACCGAGCGCGGACAGGACGACCAGGAGGACCTGTTCGTCCCGGCGCACCTGGTCGTCGACTTCAACGGGCCCGGCGGATTCACGCTCTTCGCCGGCCTCGACGGCGATGCCAACGGTCTGCCCGATTTCGATGATGAACTGGCTGCGCGGTCCATCCCCGGCGACAAACCGGGGCTGTCCCCGGCCATGCAGCGGCTGGTGCGGGCGGCCAACGATTTCGTGGTCCGCCGCAAGACGCCCACGGGAGAACAGGCCGCCACGATCATCGCGGGATACCCCTGGTTCGCCGACTGGGGCCGCGACACCATGATTTCCCTGCCGGGGCTGCTGCTGTGTACGAAGCGCTACAACGAGGCCTGGCAGGTGCTCTCGCTCTTTGCCCGCTACGTGAGCGAGGGCATGGTCCCCAATCGCTTCGACGACTACACCAACCAGCCCAGCTACAACACGGTCGATGCCTCGCTCTGGTTCGTCCACGCCTGCTTCGAATACCTGCGGCACACCGGGGACCAGGCCCGCTTCGACAGCCAGTTGCGGCCCGCCTGCGAGGCCGTCGTCAAAGGATACCAGGCGTGTACGCGCTACGGGATCCGCATGGAGGACGACGGGCTGATCGCCGCGGGCGATCCCTCGACCCAGCTCACCTGGATGGACGCCAAGTGCGACGGCGTCACCTTCACGCCGCGCCATGGCAAGGCCGTCGAGATCAATGCGCTCTGGTACAACGCGCTCATGCTCCTGGGCCACACCGAGCAGGCCGCCAAAACCCGCGCAGCCTTCGCCCGCAAGTTCTGGATCAACACCTTCCGCGGGCTGTTCGACGTGGTCCACAAGGACCACATGGACACGGCCATCCGCCCCAACCAGATCTTCGCCGCGAGCCTGCCGCACAGCCCGCTGGCGCCCGAGCAGCAGTCGGCCGTCGTCGAGACCGTGCGCCGCGAATTGCTGACGCCCTACGGCCTGCGGACGCTCGCCCGCAACGACCCCAACTATCATGGGCGCTACACCGGCGGCCCGATGAGCCGCGACCGCGCCTACCACAACGGCACCGTCTGGGGCTGGCTGATGGGACCGTTCCTTGAGGCATACCTCAAGGTCCACGCCCATTCGGCCGACGCCCAGCGGCAGGCGCGGGTCTGGCTGCAGCCGCTGATCGACCACATGAACCAGAGCTGCATCGGGCAGATCAGCGAGTGTTTCGAGGGTGACGAGCCGCACCGCCCGGTGGGTTGCCCCGCGCAGGCGTGGAGCGTGGCGGAGGTGCTGCGGATCGCGCAGATGGTCAACATGTAGGGTCCGCACCGCGGACCATTCCCGCCGCGTGCCCAATGGCGCGAGCCGCGCTGTGCATCCCGGCGTAGGGTCCGCACCGCGGACCATTCCCGCCGCGCGCCCGATGGCGTGCGCCGCGCACTGTGTATCCCGGCGCAGGCTCCGCACCGCGGACCATTCCCGCCGCGTGCCCGATGGCGTGCGCCGCGCGCTATGCATCCCGGCGCAGGCTCCGCACCGCGGACCATTCCCGCCGTGTGCCCTATGGCTTGCCCCGCGCTATGCATCCCGGCGCAGGGTCCGCACCGCGGACCATTCCCGCCGTGTGCCCGATGGCGTGCGCCGCGCTGTGCATCCCGGCGTAGGGTCCGCACCGCGGACCATTCCCGCCGCGCGCCCGATGGCTTGCCCCGCGCTGTGCATCCCGGCGCAGGCTCCGCTCCGCGGACCATTCCCGCCGTGTGCCCTATGGCTTGCCCCGCGCTATGCATCCCGGCGCAGGCTCCGCACCGCGAACCATTCCCGCCGTGTGCCCGATGGCTTGCCCCGCGCTGTGCATCCCGGCGCAGGGTCCGCACCGCGGACCATTCCTGCCGCCCCGCGCAGGCGTGGAGCGTGGCGGAAATGCTGCGAATCGCGCAGATGGTTAACGTGTAGGGTCCGCACCGCGGACCATTCCCGCCGCGTGCCCGATGGAGCCAGCCGCAGGTTGCGTATCCCGAACGGTCCGCGGTGCGGACCCTACTGTAAACGGCTGATGCCACGGGCTCCAAGGGGACCATGCCCCGGACGGTTCCTGTTGGCGGGCGCGGCACCAGTACGTCTTCCCGGCGGCCAGCGCGGCCGCACCGGCCAGATTGCCGAGAAACTCACCCGTCTCCTTCGAGACCTTCAACTGATGCACATCAAGGCTCTCCTGCGAACGGAAGATGACGTTCTTGCCCTCGACATCCAGCGCCAGCTCCACCTGCCATGCCTTCATCGCCGCCGGCCCGGCGTCCGGTGTTCTGAACAGCGTCGGGTTTGGCGTTGCAGCCACCGGCCCGATCGGCTTCGTCGAGATCACGAAATTGTCGTACCACCGCGACTGGGTCACCGGCGAGCCCTTGTTCCAGTAGGCCTCGAGAAACACCGCATTGATTCCGTGGCCGGCGTAGGATCCTCGCCAGTCCAGATTCTTCCGCTCGGTCTGGAACACGCCGTCGATCCAGAGCTGGTTAAGCCCATCCGCCTTGCCGGGCGTGTTCAGCTTCGCCCGCGCCTCGACGCAGACCCACCGGCCCATCTCCTCCGGGCTGTACATTGGAAACGGCGCGGGCGGCCGGTTGCCCAGCCAGTGCAGGTTGGCGAAATCGTTGTACTGCGTGGTGACCACCCGGTCGCCGCGCACGCCGCTGGCCGGGTCGAGCGTCAATCCCTCGCCGCCCCAGACGTGGGCGATCATGGCTTGGTTCCACTTGCCCGATACGAGACTCGTCGCTCGCGACATCTTGTCGGGCCCGCCACCGGTCCAGCCGTGCGGGTGCAGCACGTAGATCCGCCAGTAGACATCCGTGAACACCTCGCCCTTGCGCACCGGCCGGCCGGTCGGGCTGTCGCCGAAGAACACCTTGCGGTTGCCCTTGCCCTGCGCGCCCTTCTCGTAGACGCACTGCATGGACTTGCCCGTGTTGCCGAAGGCGACCTTGTCGTCCAGGTCGCCGCTGGATTCGCCGTAGGCTTTGGGAGCGCCATCGAAGTCGTCGTACCAGACGGTGGCCGGGTCGTCCGCCTGCGGCTGTTTTGCCGCCATCGACAGGGAATGCACCCGGGGCGCCGGCGGCTCGGCGAGTGCGACACCGGAAGCGAGAGACATCGCCGCGAGGAGAGCCAGAATCTTCATGGTGCAACCTCAAACTCTACGGCCCCGCTGACCGCCTTGGCGACGGGTTCGAATGCCTGCTCGTTCTGGGCGACCACGGCCACGCGCAGCTTGTGTTTCCCCTGTGTCAGCTTGAACTTCACCGGATCGCCGAGTGGCGCCCAGTCGGCATCCAGCCACACGCGGATGTCGTGATACTCCCTGCCGGGCGGCAAGGGCGATGACTTCACATCGACATCCCCGAAGAACTGATACCACTTGCCGTCGACCTCGATCTGGCAGGTCTCCTGGCTGCGCACCACGAACAGGTCGCGCTTGCCGACGTTGCGGACCGACACCAGAAATCCGACGCGCTCGCCTTTGGCAAACTGGGTCTTCTCCGCACGCAGCGCACTCTGTACCCCTTCGTGTGCCTCGCCCCACGACAACGCTTCCCGCGTGGCCGGCCGCGTCGCCGGCCGGGTTGCGGGAACATCCGCGCCCGCCAGCGACAATATCATCAAGAGACCGGCCAGCACCACAAGGAACCGAGCAAGATCAACTCCGCAGGCCCGAAGGGCCGTTACGTTTGGTAGCCGTGGCCGCAAGGCCACGGAAATCAAAGCCCAAACATTCGAGGCCCGAAGGGCCGACACTGTGGAAGACCGCGGAGTTGTTTCCGTGTGCCTCCCGGGCACACATACGTTTCTTTGGAGTGCGGCGGTCTCGACGCCGCTTTTCAATATGCGGCAGGGATGCTGTTGGTCTCCAGGGCCATTCCGAAGCGGCGAAACGGATCCTGGTGTCCCGCCCCGCAACACCCGTGGTTCGATCACGCCAGTTGCGCCGCCGATGGAAAAGCGGCGTCGAGCCGCCGCACTCCAAAGAGATTTGCCTGAAGCGTGAACCATCGGATCGCCACCGCCATTCACTTCTCCGTCTTCCGGATCATGCAGATCATCTCCACGGCCGCCTCGGCCGCGCGCACGCCGGCGTGCCCATGCGCGCCGCCGCAGCGCTCCCACGCCTGCTTCTCATCGTTGGTCGTCAGCACGCCGAAAATCACCGGCAGTTTCTCCGACAGGGCCACGGCCGCAATCCCCCGGGCCGCTTCCCCGGCCACATATTCAAAATGCGGCGTGTCGCCACGGACGACGGCGCCCAGGCAGATCACCGCCCCGAACCGCTCGGTCTGCGCCAGCACCTTGGCCGCCAGTGGAAGCTCAAACGCCCCCGGCACACGGTGAACCACGACGCGCGGGCCCTCGATGCCCAGTTGCTTCAGCCGGGCGAGGCATCCGCGCAACAGTTCCTCGACGATCGTCTCGTTGAATCGTGCCGCCACCACCGCGATCTTCACATCGCCCGGGATTTCCCGGGCCATGGCTTCCGGAAACTGCGTGCTCATATGCGTGCGAGGTTACGCCGCTGCCACCAGTTTGGCAACTGAACAAGTGCCGCCGGTGTCCTCACCGGCGGATTTCCAACCGCGTTCCCACTCAAATACGAGGGTGTCGCCCCGCTCCGCTCGCCAATCCTCCGCCCCAAAGGGGCACCTCAAGGCAGCCCAGGGCATCGCCCTGGGTTCCAACGCCCCAACACCATTACACCAATTCCAAGCCCTGAAGGGGCGCCCCAGCACGCTCCGCCACGGTCCAGGCGAATCACACGAGTAACGGCGGCACCTGTAGGACAGACATTCTTGTCCGCCATCCGAGGAATACTCCGATGCATCATCGTCCCTGCCAGTCAATCCGATCTCACGCAGAGACGCAGGGCCCGCACAGACAAATCCACGCAGTCCAGCTCTTCTCTGCGAGCCCCGCGCCTCTGCGTGAAATATTTCGTCCGTATTCGCGGTCGCCCGGAGGCTCGGAATTGTCAACCACGAAGTGCCACCGAGGGCCACGAAGAAGACCGGGGGGGCGGATAGAGCCACGGATTCCACGGACGGCATAGCCGGAACCACGGAGATGAATCCGCAGATTTCGCAGATTCACGAAGCTTAAGAGAAACCTGTCTAACGCGTCAAATTGATCTCTGACCCATCCCTGACCCATTTGCATTCTCCTGATTACTTGCTTGTTATCGAGGGCGAGCGCCAACAGCAAACGTCACAGCCGTGTATCCGTGTCCCGCGTATAAGAGTCCCACGCAGATCCTCAATCGCAGCCAGATAGCTGCTCAAACTTTCTTCCCCGTGCATATCCCGGATCTCATGCACGAAAGTATTTCGATCCACCCGGCTCATCCAATCGCCGAACTTCTGCGCTACCTGCCCCTCCATGCAACTAACCACACCTGCTGCTCGCAACGAACCCGGATCTGTAGAAAAACTCCCTTCGCCCTTAAGAAAAGTCTCTGACGCATCGGCCTGCTCTGCCCCTCCCGTTTTTGCCACAATTGCAGCGCAAGCAAGAGCATGCAAAGCTGAAATCAGGAGGTTTTCATCAAACTGAATACCCTGTGGTGCCAAGACCAGACCGGCAGCACCCGATGCGGACAATTCCCCAGCCGTCTTCACTCCTTTAAGACGTTGTGCAACTGCCCGGTCTATCATGGTCCCAAAGCCTTTGGGAGGTTTCTTCACCGATGCTGCCGGGGCGCTTGCGAGAGAATCGAGCCACTCGCCACCGGCAACGCTACAAAACCGCAATTCGATCATGGTATCCTCCTGATTTCTCCGGAAAAGGGGTCAAAAGCAGTCTTAATCCGGCTCCACTATTGTCTTCGGCCGGCCGGGGTTGCGCAGCGAACTTTCAATGCCCAGGCGCCGGGCCGTTTTTGTGACCCAATCCGTCTCGCCGAACGGCCGGCCACGCTGACGGCCGCAACGCAAGACCGCCAGTTCCTTCTCATCCTGCGGACGGTTCACCAGTTTACCCCATTTCCGCGGCATCGCCACCGGCCCGAAAAGGGGTCACGGCCCGAAAAGGGGTCATAAGCTGTTCTACGTATGATGCCATTCGCCGACTCCTCCACACGAGTCAATCCGTGGCGAATGAAGGCGTATCTGTCTGGTTCTTGTCCGTGGCATCCATGAAATCCCTGGCTCTTCTCTTCCTTGCCCGGGCTGCGGGTACAACTCGCGCTGGACTCTCCGCGCTTCTTCCGCCCGGACAGAGAACCGCAGATCGCTCGGGAGCGGAAGGCCGGATTGCCGGCTCCGCTCCGGGATATCCGAGTCACCCGCGGTTCCAGCCAGCCATCGCTTCTTCGTGGCCCTTGGTCGTCTTTCGTGGTTAACAGCCCCCTCCATTCGGGCTTTCCACTGCATGCGTCATAACCCGCGCCGCACCCACGGTTTACGCCCCGCCACACTCCCGCCGAAGCACCCATTATGACACCACTAAACCACAAAAAACCCCGCCGCTTGACAATCGAATTTCCCGCCCTGACCGATCCTAACTCCCGATCCCCCAACCACTAACCGCCCACTCACGGTTCGCGCGCTGCGCGCGCCTGTTGCGCGCCCGCAGGATTTCCCGGAATCTTTCGGCGCACCTGTCCAGCACCAAAGCCACTTTCGCGCTGCGCAGCGCTGCGCGCCCGCGCCAAAAAACGCGCAGCGCGCCGGTATATACGGAGGGACAGCCCTCCCGGCCCGCGCAAGCCGGCCGGCTCTTTGACAACCGAATACGCCCGCTCATTCGTCATTGCTGCTTCGTAATTCGAGTTTCCTCTTCCCCCGATCCCATCTTACCATTTCGGCGCCTGCCCCCAGTCCCCGAAGCGTGACTGTGGGG
>JBIOJL010000058.1:0-19536 GCA_044450885.1 Tepidisphaerales bacterium | reverse complement strand
GACGCAGACCGACCCCGCCCAGGAAGTCCACGACCGACGCGCAAATCACACGCCGACGTGCCGCCGCCTTGGACGGCGGGCCGATCACCCCGCCTTACTTCCCCAGCGCCGCCCGGTAGTACGCGTCATCGTGCTGCTTCTTCCAGCCATCCGTCGGCGCGGGCAGCGCCGGCCGGTGCTTCGCCCACATTTCGTTCACAAACGCATCCCAAGCTTGTCCCTGGCGCGACCATTCCTTGTCGTGGTCCCGGCCGGTCCCCGCCTTGATCGTCTTGACGAACGCGGCGTCGTCCTCGTACATCCAGCGGTCGACGTAGTCGAAGAACGCGTCGTGAGCCCACGCCGGCTCGGCATGCATCAGCCGCAGCGCCAGCGCCTGGGCCACCCAGCCGACGCTCGTGCAGCAGCGCCGGTACGATTCGCTGGTGTTCTGGCCGTCCTTCCAGGTTGCAGGCTGCGTGTGTTCGTACGGGCCCCAGGGGTTGCCGCGTCCCGTGTTCCGGCCGGCGCCGGTGATGGCATCGATGCCCGAGTGCCCGGCGAAGACCACCTTGGCCCCGGTCCAGCAATCGCCATAGGCCGTCTGCTCGTCCTCGCCGAAGCTCGCCTTGGGATACGAGCGGTTGATGTTGGCCAGTTGCTCGTCGCCCAGCAGCAGCCCGGCGAAGACGATGGGCAGCTTGCGGCCGCTACCGTGGCCGCCCCAGCAGGTCCAGCCGGGATGGCCGGCGCGGATCGTGCCGCCGAGGTCGACGCCCACCTGCACGTAGTTCTGCAGCAGCGGCTCCTTCTGCTCGGGCTTGAGATCGCTGCACAGGAGCAGCGCCGAGATGCCGGCGACGCGGCCGTATTCCAGACCGTATTGCGGCATGTTCTCCACCGGCTCCTCGAAGCCGAAGAAGCAGGTGCCGACCCACGGCCGCTGCGTGAAGCGGACATACTGGGACACTTTCGGAATGCTCTTGCTCGCCGCGGCCGTGGGCAGCAACTCGCGCTTGAGGTCGCGGGCCAGATAGCTCTTCTGCTGGCGGTCGCAGAAGGCCGGCCGGAAGGCATCCGCCGGCTGCGGCCCGGCGACGCACGTCAGCACCGCGGCCGTGCGGATCGGGCTACAGTCTTCCACACCGCGCTCGATCTTGTTTCTCAACGGCGCGTGCAGCACCAGCGCCTTGGGCATGCTGATGGTGGCGACAAGCGAATCCCCGGCCTTCATCGTCCCCGGCAGCTTCTGAATGAGCGACGGGTCGAAGTAATTCCGCACGCCGCTGTCGTACGCCACCTTCATCTGCGCCGGCGGATTGAGCATGAATCCGTTGCGGACGCGGTCGGCTTCCTTCCGCTCCTTGTCCATGTGGTCCAGTTGGCCCCTGGGAATCTCGTTGCCATACAGCGGCTTGGGGTCGATGGCGGCGATCGTCACCGGCCCGACGACGTACCAGTCCCCGTTGATAAACCGCCCCACCCGCGCCGGCTTCTCAAACGTCCAGGTGATGCCGTATTGCGACACGCTGTCTTTCAGCGGGAGGTCTTCGAGCCTGGGTGTGGCAGGAGCGTTGGCTTTGGTGTAGATGACGACCGGACGGTTCACAGCCGGGTCGGCCGCGACGGTTTTCGCGTCATACGGATCGGCCTCGGCCGCCACCGGCAGGTTGGCCGGCCCGCCCAGCGTCACGGCCATGTCCGCCACCCAGATCGTCTGTTCGTTTCCCTGGCCTGCATCCCCCCACACGGCCACAGAACTGAACCCCTTCATGTCCGCCTTGTCCATCGCCACGTTCAGAGGCTTGTCATTGTGGAGGATCTGCAAGCCCTCATCCGCATCGAAGTTGATCGTCCACTTGTGCCAGGCGGCCGGCGCCCGCTTGAGCCCGAGCCAGAACAACTGGTTGAACCAGTCCTTCTGATCGCACGCCGTCGCGGTGTATCCTTCGTTGCCGCCCAGGTAGCTGGCGTAGAGGATGCCGACGGCCAGCACCTTGCCGTCGCTCTGCACCAGACCCCAGCGCGGGCCCACGCGCGAGGCCTTGGGAGTTTCGGGCACCGTGGCATCGTCGTACACCCACATCTCCACCTTGCCGGATGCATCCGCATCGCGCAGTTTCAGAATCGCCCGGCCGCCGGGTCCGACCTTCAGCGCGCCGCCCTTGCCCTCGCGGTTCTTCCCGGCGTCAAGGGTCACATCGCCCGTGATCGTCCAGGCGGACAGTGCCTCGTTGTTGTCAAAAGTGATCTTCCGGCTCTGGCCGCCGGCCGGTGATGCGGCGAGCGCCAGGAGAAACACGCAGATGAAAGTAAAGAGGTGTCGCATGCACGTCAGTATCGCCCCGCAGTCCGGAGCGGGCAAGTGCATTTCGCGACACGGACAGGGCAACCGCATGTAGTGCCGCCGGTGCCCTCACCGGCGGAAATCGGGACTTGTGTGCTACGGCAAGGACCGCCAGTGAGGGCACTGGCGGCACTACTGATACGCGAGCGCTTCAAACACCGGGCAGTTGCCACGGATCGCGGCGCTCGCGGTCGAGCCACTGGGCGGCCTCGTTGTCGCCGGTGAACTCCCATTTGGCCGGGTCCCAGCGCAGCTTGCGCTGGTGCCAGTAGGCCAGGTTGCCGAGGATCACGACGGCCACGGAGCGGGCCCCGATCTCGACATCGGCTATGGGGCGCTTGCGGGAGTGGATGCAGTTGATCCAGTCGCGATGGTGGCCGGGGGACTCGTAGAGGTGGACGTCCTTCTCGCCCAGCGGTTCCTTGACGATGCTCTCGGGATTACTGGTGAGAACGCCGCGGTCGATGTGAAGCGTGCCTGCGCTGCCGGTGAAGACGCATCCGCCGGGCCCGCCGTGGGTCATGACCACGCCGTTGGCGTAGAGGTACTGCACGCCCTTGGTCGCCTTGGGGTCCGCGGGCGGAGTGATTTCGACGGGTCCGGATTCATCCATGCCGAGGCACCACTGAGCAATGTCGTAATGGTGCGCGCCCATGTCGGAGTGTCCGCCGCCAGCGTACTCGCGGTAGTTGCGCCAGGCGGGAAAGTGTTTGTGCATGCCGCGCGGGCTCAGGGCCGAGTGATACGGCCGCATCGGCGCGGGGCCCAGCCACAGGTCCCAGCTCAGCCCGGGCTCCATTTCCTCGCCCGGCAGGTCGCACCATTTGCTCGGTCCGCCAACGCCGACGGTGACGGTCAGGATCTTGCCGAGGCGGCCGCTGCGGACGATCTCGGCGGCCTTGCGGAAGGGACCGAAGACGCTGGATCGCTGCTGGCTGCCGGTCTGGAAGACGCGGTTGTATTTCCGCGCCGCCTCGATGCAGCGCTTGCCTTCGGCAAGGGTCAGCGTCAGCGGCTTCTCGCAATAGACGTCCTTGCCGGCCTTGCAGGCCTCGATGGCGGGGATGGCGTGCCAGTGTTCCGGCGTGGCGATGCAGACGGCGTCGATGTCCTTGCGGGCGATCAGTTCGCGGAAGTCGGCGTACTCGGCGCAGCCTTTGTAGGCGGCGTCCCGGGAATACGTCTGTTCGACCAGCTTCCGGGAGAACTCCCGGCGGGTCTTGTCCACTTCGCAGACGGCGAGCGCCTGGACATCGGCGAACTTGAGCAGCGTGCTGAAGTGGTACTCGCGGGCCATCTTGCCGCAGCCGATGAAGCCGACGGTGAGGCGTTCGCTGGGCGGGGTTTTCCCGTCAGCGCCGAAGACGCTGACCGGAACGATGGTGGGCGCGGCTATGGCCGCGACCGAGACGCCCTTGAGGAATTGACGCCGGCTGACTGGCACGAGGGGCTTCATTGTTGGAACTCTCTGTTGGAGCCGTTGATGCAAGATACGCGGAGAATATTGTGCCTGTTAGGCTTAGTCAATTCGACAGCGGCAGGCCGACTGACGCGCTATACTCACGTCATGAATACAGCCATCAGCACGAGCATGAATACGCGACGGCGGCCGGCCGGAGTGGATTTCCGGCGGATTCAGGCCCACTACGACCTGGGCGACGATTTCTTCGCCCTGTTCCTCGATCCGTTGATGACCTATTCGTGTGCCCTGTTTGACGGACCGGACACCGGCCTGGCCGACGCGCAGATGGCGAAGATCGACCTGTCCCTGGGCAAGTGCGAGCTGCGCCCGGGATACCGGCTGCTGGACATCGGCTGCGGCTGGGGAGCGACGGCCGTCCGGGCGTACGACCGGTATGGGGCGAAAGTCACCGGCCTGACGATCAGCGAGAAGCAACACACGCACGATCAGAAGCTGGCGGCCGGCCGGACCGGTCTGGAATTCCGGCTGCAGGGCTGGGAGGATTTCCGGGAGAAAGTCGACCGGATCGTCTCCATCGGTGCGTTCGAGCATTTCGGCCGGACCAAATACGCCGCCTTCTTCGCCCGCTGCCGCGAATTGCTTCCCGATGACGGCGTGATGCTCCTGCACAGCATCACCCAGGGCAAGCCCAACGAAGACTGGGATTTCCTGCGGTTCGTACACTTCATCGCCACGGAGATTTTCCCCGGCGGCGATGTGCCGCCGCCGGAACTGGTGATTGCTGAGGCACGTATGGCGGGCTTCGAGCCGGTCCACGTCGAGAGCCTGCGGCCACACTATGCGAGAACGCTCGACTGCTGGGCCGCCAACCTGCGCTCGCGGCAGGCCGAGGCGACGGCGCTCGCGGGCGAGGAGACGTTCGCGAAATACATGAAATACCTGACTGGCTGTGCCGCGATCTTCCGCAGCGGCGAGGTCAACGTGCATCAGTTCAAATTGCGGGTGGCGTAGGGCGGATCGGCTCTTGCCACAAATCAGCGTGTGTTAGGATTCGAGCAGAAGCAACTGCCGCGATTCGGCGGGTGCCACGACTTGTCTACTGCAAGCCGTGCTTCGCGGTCACGTTCGTAGTACCGCCTTCAGGCGGCTCTTCAGATCGCCTGAAGGCGGTACTACGAACAAGCCGTGGCACCCGGAGCGAAACTTTCGACAGTTGTTGATACGCCGGTCCTTTCCGCCTCTTTGGCAGGGACGGCTTGCCGGACCAAATTCGGTTGCTTTTGCGCGCCGCGGCGTGGATGATGGAGTTCGTCGGGATGACGCACGACCGGCGTGGCGGACATCTCTATCCGTGGGTTTGTTATGGATGGTTGCTTCATTATTGGCGGTTTCCTGCTCGTCGTGCTGCTGGTGACGGTGGTGGGGCATGTGCTGTGGCTGTTGTTCGCGATGATCTTCCGGGGCATCTTCGGCGTCGGGGCGAAACCGGGCGACAGCGCGAGCCGGCAACGAACGACCACCGACGTCCTGTACCAGCTCTATTACGCCGGGCAGATCGACGCGGCGACACTTGGCCGGGTGTTGCAGGCGCTGGGCGGCCGCACGGTGCAGTTGCCGCCGGCGCAGGTCCCGCCGCAGCCGGCACAGCCGGTCGCCGCAGTGCCAGTCGCCGGGCTCGAGGAACCGGTGGCGGCGCAGGTGTTCGCGCCGCCGGTAGCGCCGCCGCCGCTGCCGGCATTCGCGCGGGCTGTTCCGACGCCGGCGGAGGAAGTGCGGCCGGCGCCTCCTGCTCGGCCGATTCCGCCGACGCCGGTTGCACCGCCGTCCCAGCCGCGCCGGCCGTTCTCGGAGGTGCTGGCGACGTTCATGCAGGAGGCGAACATCCGCTGGGGCGAACTGGTCGGCGGATTGCTCGTGGTCGGATGTTCAATCGCCCTGGTGCGGACGTTCTGGTCGAGCATTGCCGATCATCCGTGGCTGAAGCTGGGCGTGTTCGCGGCCGTCACCGTGGCCGTGTTTGCGGTCGGGCTCTACACGGAGCACCGCTGGAAACTCCCCACAACCAGCCGGGCAATCCTCATCATTGCCTCGCTGCTGGTGCCGCTGACGTTCCTGGCCGTGCTGGTGCAGAGCGAGGGCGGGCTCGACACGCTGACGCTCCTGGGCACGGTCATGGCGATGGCGGCGTTCGGAGTATTGCTCTATGCGGCCGGGCGGGTGCTGGCGCCGGATTACTCCATCCCGTATGCCGTCGGCATCCTCGGCGCCGCGGCGGCGCAAATCATCCTGAGTCGTTTGAGCGGGACGACGCCGGCCAGCCTGATTCTGCACGCCTCGATCCCGCTGGTGTTCTACATCGGGGCCAACGGATCGAGCGCCTTGCTGGCGCGACGACCGGGCGTGTTTGATGAATCGTTCGCCGACCGGCTGCTGATGCTGCTCGGGGTCACAACCTTCGCGGCCATTCCGGCGCTCTGGCACGTCTTTCCGCGCGGAGATGTGCTGCCGACGTTCCGAACGCTCTCGCCGCTTTTTCCGGTCGCGGCCGCCCCGGCGCTCGCCATCGGGCTGATGCTGTGGAACCGCCTGACCGAACCGAAACTCTTTTCGCGGCGGATCGCGGGAACGGCGATCCTGCTCGTCGGCCTGCTGCTGCTGGCAGTGGCCGTGGTTGTCGCCTATCCGGGACGCAGCGCGGGCGTGTTGTGCGGGCTTTATGGCCTGGCGGCACTGGCTGTGGCAGTGCTCACCCGGCGTGAAATTGTAGCCTGGCTAGGGGCGGCCTTGCTGCTGGTGGCATTGTCCATCTGGCCGGATGTGGACCTGGCCAGACACGCGGGCCACTTGCTGCTGGGGTATAGCTCGATGTGCATGGCGCTGGCGCTGATGGCGACGCCATTGGCACAGGCCCGGCGGGCGCTGACTTCGCCGCTGTCGCTGGCATCCACCATCGCCGCGTGCGTGGCAGTCGGGTACACGCTCCTGGTCCTGCCGGCCGAGACGCAACATCTCAACCGGCCGGAAATCGCGCTGCATCTGCTCTGGGCGTCGGGGCTGTGGCTGGCGGCGTCGCTGGCGGTGTCGAGCACGCCGCTTTACGGGCTGTTTCAGCTCGGGCTCACGCTCACCGCCTCCGCGACGTTCTTCGCGGCGGGAAGGCAGGATCTTCTTTCATGGGATGCTCTACGCGATGTGCTGCTGGGCATTGGCCTCGTGGCTCCGCTGTGGCCGGTTTCGCGCAAACTGCTGGCCGATGCGGGGCTGCGGGCGGGTCATCCCGCGCTGGCGGCGCGGGCTGATTTCCCGCTGCCGGCAATCCTGCTCGGGGGACTGATCCTGCTGGCGGCGGCAGCCGTGCTCCCTGGGATCGGACGCGAGTTCGCCAGCGTGGTCGATGCGTCGCACCCGAGCTTTATCGCGGGGCAGGTCACCTGGTGCCTGGCGGCACTGGTCATCGTCTCGATCATCGCGACGCTGCGCGATCGGCCGGCGATTCGCAGCGACGCGGGGTTGTTGCTCGCCGTGCTGGGTATGGTGGCGATGTTCGCGGGCATGCGCGCCGATGAGCAGGCGTCGGCCTCGACTTGGCGCTGGTTCTCGGCGGCCGCCATGCTGGGCATGTCCGTGCCGTTCTGGCTGCGCATTACCCGGCCGGAGGCCAGCCTCAAGCCGGCGATGCTGGCGCTGACGCTCGTGCCGATTCTCGCTCTGACCATCTATCCGGCGCAACTGAGTCTCTCGGGAACGCCTTTCGTCGGGCCAGCGCACTCGACGGCGTTCGCGCATCTGGGCAACGCCGCCAACTACCTCATTCCGTTGGCGGTCGCCGTCGCCGTGCTGCTCGCGCATGCCATGCGCGACCGCTCGGCCGGCACGGCGCTGGTGGCGGCGCTGGTGCTGAATCTGGCCATCAGTCTTGGCTACGCGTTGCACGTCACCACTTCGGGCCGACATTTCACGGACAACGACCTCCTGCGTTTGCTTCACTTCAACTTCATCGCCACCGGCATGTTCGGGCTTCTCTGGCCGCTGATCCTGCGTAGCGGGGACAGCACCGAGCCCAAGACGATCGCCGGTGCCGAAAACGTGCCGCCAGTGTCCTCACTGGCGGTCTTTGGCGTTGCGGATTCCGCCGGTGAGGACACCGGCGGCACCGCATGCGATGGGTCTGCGACCGAGGCCGTGTGGCCGGTCGTGGTGCAACTGGCCGTCGGCGTCATCCCGCTGCTGATCATGCTGGCGGGCGGCGAAATTCAGGTGCTGGTCGATCCCGCCTCGCCGCCGGGCATCGTCGGTTCGATCGCCGGCCCACTGGGGCTCTGTGCCGCACTCTTCCTGGGATGCGTCGCCATCTGGACCGAGCGGCGGATTGTGGGGCGAATATCCACTCTTTCGCTCGTGCTCCTGCTTCTGGGTCTGGGCAACCTCGCCTGTTTCGTTGCTGCACACCATGGCAACTGGATCGGCGTCCACGTGTTGTTGTCGGCTCGGCTGGCATCCCCGTGGCTGCTGCTGGCCGTGGGCTGGGTGCTCATGCGCTCGCTGGCGATGCCCGACATCGCCACCGAGACCTCGCCCGTCAGCGGCCCGCTGGCCAGTCTCCTCGGCTGGCAGCGCGCCGGGCACAACATCACCACCGCCTGCACGGCCGTCGGCGCACTGGGCATCGCCCTGTCGCTGTTCACGCAAACCGGCGATCCGGCCAGGCCACTCTGGTGCCTGATGGGTCTGGCGGTCACGGCGTTCCTGGCGGCGTGCCTGGCGGTGTGGACGCTGCAAAGCTGGTTCCTCGCCGTGATGGGCATCCTGCTCAACGTCGCGGCCAGCGTCTGGCTCATCCACCGGGCCCTGACCCGCCCGCTCGATCTCGACTTCATCAGCGTGAACACGATCACGCTGGCGATCGGCGGCATCCTGGCACTGGGCGTGGAACTGTTCGTCCTGCGGCCAATGCGCGGGGACGTCGTGCGCCGCACGCGATTCTCATGGCACGCGATGGCCTGTCTGCTGGTCACAATCGCGCTGGGTGGGCTGTCGGCGATCACGCTTTTGGGACTGGCTTTCCGCGGCACCGTCTTCTCGACGCCGGTCATGGTGTCCCTGATGCTGGGTTCGGCCGTGCTGCTGGCGGCACTGTGCCTCTATGATGAGGATGCGTGGTGTGCCACCCCTTGCCTCTACACGCTTGGGCTCTGCGCCATCGTCCACGCATTCGACCAACTCAACGCGAGCTTGTCGTTGGCGCCGTGGCATCTCGCGGCAACCCTGGCTGTCTACAGCGTGGGCGCTGCCCTGCTGTACAACATCCGCGCCAGCCTTGTCGATATTCTCGGCCCGGCCGGGATCCCACGGCGTGAGAACTGGCCCGCCGTTCGGCCCGGCTGGCTGGCGGTTACGACCATCATCATCATGGTCCTCATCTATGTGCCGGCGCTGCCAGTGGCGCTTCTGGGCAGGGTACTGCTGGAGCGGCTGGCAATGAGTGCGGCGGCGTTTTGCTCTTCCGTGGCCATCGGCGTGCTGGCGGCCGAGCGCGGCAGGCCGGCTCTCAAGCGGCTGGGTCTGACGTTCGCGTCATTGGGCGCGGTGCTCTGGTTCCTTGCCTGGATCGACCCGCACACACACGCGGCACAACTGAACTGGCTGACCATGGCGATGGCCGCCTTTGCCGGTGTGACCGCGGCCGTCGCGCTGATTCCTCGCCGCGTGCTGGGCGAAGAACACGAGTGGACAGTGGCGGCCAGGAGCGTCATCCCGTTCCTCGGCGGGGCGACCGCCGTGTGCCTGTTGGTCACGTTCGTGTTCGAGTTCATCAACTACCAGGCCAAACCAGCGGAGCCGATCATGGCCTGGCCGGCGTTCCTGCTGGTCGGGGCGGTGATCCTAAGTCTGGCGGTGCTGTCGATGCTGTGCGCCTTCCGGGCGGAGTTCGATCCCCTGTCGCTGTCCGGGCGGGCCCGCAGCAACTATGTTTATGCCGCCGAGATCCTGGTTACGCTCGTCTTCATCCATGCCCGAATCATCCACCCGGAATGGTTCGGCCACGGCTTTTTCGTCCGCTTCTGGCCGATCATTCTGCTGGTCGTGGCGTTCACGAACGCGGGTGCATCGGAGGTTCTGCGCCGACGAGGCATGACCGCGCTGGCCGAGCCGTTCACCAACATCGGCGGGCTGCTTCCGGTCGGAATCGTGGCCGGGTTCTTCTTCGCCGATACTTCCCTCGCCAGCCTCGACCTGACCACGGCGCTGCTGCTGATTGGAGCCATGTACGCGGCGCTGGCGATTGCCCGCGAGTCGTTCATCTTCTCGATCCTGGCCGTGCTCGCCGCCAATGGCGCACTCTGGCGGTTCCTCAACACGACGCAATTCATGGGCTTCCTGCAACACCCGCAGCTCTGGCTGATTCCCGTCGCACTCTCGGTGCTGGCCGCCGCGTATCTGAATCGGCGACAGTTGCGGCCCGAACAGCTCAGCTCGATCCGCTACGTGAGCCTCATCGCCATCTATCTTTCCTCGACTGCCGATGTGTGGATCAACCGCCACGACGCCGCCCCGTGGCTGCCGCTGCTGCTGGCCGGCTTCGCGGTTGCGGGCGTGCTCGCGGGGATTGCGCTGCGGATCCAGTCGTTCCTGTTCATGGGCAGCGCGTTCACGTTCGTGGCCGTCGCGGCGCTGATCCGGTTGGCGGCTGAACAAGTACGCTCCAACTGGCCCTGGCTGGTTGCGGGAATTGTCCTGGGCGCGGGAATCGTGGTTGTCTTCGCGCTGTTCGAGAAGAAGCGGACGGAGATGCTGGGGATGATCGGGAAATTGAAGGGCTGGGAGGCGTGAGGCTCTTCGGTCACTGGTCACTGGTCACTGGTCACTTGTTATTGGTTATTGGTTATTTGTTGTTTGTTACTTGCCAAGCGGCTTCATGGTCATCGGATCGCGCAGCGGAACATCGGTCAATGGGCCGGCGGAGAGGGATTGGAGCGTGACGGGGTGATCGGGGTGCCCTTTGAGAATGTCGTCCTTGGGGCCGACGATGAGGATAACCACCTTCTCGGGCATCAGATACTTTTTCGCGACGCGCTGGACGTCGGCTATGGTCACGGCGTCGATCTTGGCGCGGTAGGTCTTCCAGTAGTCGGGATCGGCGGCGTAGCGGCCGGTCAGTTCGTCGGCGGCCAGGGCGGCGGCGGTCTGATCGGCGTTGGAGAAGGTCCGCGGGAAGGTGTCGATGAACGAGCGCTTGGCGGTGTGGAGTTCCGGTTCGCTGACAGGTTCGGCGGAGATCCGCTTCATCTCTTCGAGCACGATCGAGGCAGCATAGGTGACCGTGCGGGACTTGGACTGGAAGGCGGCCATAAAAGGGACAGGGTAGTAGACGCCGCCGTGGAAGGCGGAGCCGGCCGAATAGGCGAGGCCCTCATCCGAGCGGACGCGCTTGGTGATGCGCGATGTGAAACCGCCGCCGCCGAGAGTCTTGTTCATCACCTGCACGGCAAAATAATCCGGATCGTCGCGGCGGATGCCGGGGAGCATCATCGACACGCGACCCTGGTTGACGGCCTTGTCGACGAGGTAGATGCCCGGGGCGGCAAAGGTGGGATTGGCGGGGATAGGCGGGGCAACATTGGCCGGGCTCGGCCAGTCGGCCAGAAGCGTTTCGAGTCTGGCGGCCATGGCCTTGGGCTCGAAGTCGCCGCTGACGGCGAGGACGAAGTTGGCCGGGTGGAACCACTGGCGGTGGAAGGCGACGAGGTCGTCGCGGGTGATGGATTCGAGCGAGTCGGCCGTGGCGTGGTGGTTGGTGAAGAAGTTCTCGCCATAGCTGAGGAAGGATCTCTCGCGGCCTTCGATAGCGGATGAGTCGTCGTTGCGCTGGCGCATGGTCTGGAGATGCCGCTGCTTCGCGAGCGCCAGCCGGTCTTCCTGGAACCGCGGGGCGGTGAGAACTTCGCGGAGAATGGAGAGACCTTCGTCGAGGTGGTTGGTGAGAAGATTCAGGCTGACGGTGATCTGCGTGTCGCCGGCGCTGGCGCCAAGCTGGGCGGCGAGGAACTCGAGGCGCTCATCGAGTTCCGGCGCGGTCTTCGAGCGGATGCCGCCCTGCGTGAGCAGGCCGGCCATGAGTTCGTTGAGCGGTTCCTTGCCGGCCGGCACCATGTGATCGCCGACGCGGACGTGTACCACGATGTTGATGAGCGGACGGGTGCGGTCGGGCACGAGATACGCGACCGGGCCGGCGGCCAGTTTCACGCGATAGTCGGCCGCGTTGGGCGGGTTGTACACAAGCGGTGGAAAGACGAGCTTCTCCGGGCGGTTGGGAATGGTGTCAACCTGCGCGGCGGCGGCGAGGCTGGCGAGCAGAAGGAGGGCGACGGCGAGCGGGCGAAGCGGGATATGAAGATGACGAGTCATTTGCTGTCTCCTGGGTACACTTCCCGGCCCGTTCGCCGTTGGCACTCAATCGTGACGTTATTGCGCCCCTGCTCCTGTCCGCACTGGTCGCGTCGTCGGATCGGGGCGCGAGGCTCCGGGTTTGCGGGTCATGAAGGCCACGGCACGATTGTTCACGGTGAAATACTGCCCGGCAACCCGGCGGATGTCGGCCGCGGTGGCGGCCTGGATCTTGGCGCCGGCCTCGTTGATTTCCCGCCAGTCGCCTTTGGCTTCGCCGCGAATCAACTGCATGAAGATGGGGAAATTGCCCGAGAGCCGGCGATATTCGGCGGCGGCGAACTGGTTTTTCACTTTTTGCAACTCATCCGCCGGGACGTCTTCGCGGGCGAGCCGGGCGATCTCGGCGTAGATCGCCTGCTCGCATTCCGCAAGCGTGCGGCCTTCGCGGACTTGCGCGGAGATCTCGAAAGCGCCGCCGAATCGCTCGCTGGATTGGCGGGCGGAAACCTGCGTGGCGAGCTTGGCGTCGAGGACCAGGGCCTTGTGGAGCCGGCCGGTCCGGCCGGTGCAGAGGCGTGACAGCACTTGTAGTGGATAGGAGTCGCGGTGCTGGAAGGGGACGGTGTGCCAGTCGATGCTGACCTCGGGGTTGGCTTCGACCTCGGCGTTCATGCGCTTCTCGACGGGGTGGCCGGGGTCGAAGGTGAGCATTTCCGGCGGATTGGTCTTGCCGCGGGGAATGCGGTCGAAGTAGCGGTTGGCAAGTTTCTCGGCCTCATCCGGCTTGAAGTAGCCGACAAGGATGAGGGTGATGTTCTGCGGGCAGTAGTAGAGCGCGTAGAACTCGTCGGCCTGGGTCTTGGTGATGGCGGGGACGTCGGACGGCCAGCCGATGACCGGCCAGGCGTAGGGGTGGCCGCCCCAGAAGAGGGATTCGAAGGCCTCCTCGACCTTGCCGGTGGGGGTGGATTCGGTGCGCATGCGGCGTTCTTCGAGGACGACATCGCGTTCGGAGTAGAACTCGCGGAAGACGGGGTGGAGCAGGCGGTCGGATTCCATGAAGGTCAATCAGCTGAGCGACGCCCATGAACATCAACATTGTCGAAGTTCGGTCGAGACTGGCGGACACCATCAACCGCGTGATGTACCAGGGCGAGCGCGTCGTGGTGGAACGGCGCGGGAAGGGTGTCGTCGCGATGGTGTCGATGGAGGATCTGGCGTCGCTCGAAAGGATGGAGGACGAGCGGCTGGGCGCCGAGGCGCTGAAGGCTGAGGCGCGTGCGAAGGCTTCCGGTGAGAAGCCGGTCCCGTTCGACGAAGTTGAGAAGGAGATCGCCGCGTCGCGCCGTCACGGGCGGAGACCGCGATGAGAGATGGTCCCGGACATCAACCTCGAAGCACCTTGCGCGTACCACTCTTACTATGAGAAACATTGTACGCGCGTTTCTGAACCCTGAACCTCGAACCCTGAACCCCCTGCTTGCCCTCGCACTCCTGATCTGCGTCGGCGACGGCATCCCGGCGGCGGCACAGACCGCCGACTTCTTCGTCTCGCCGGCCGGCAACGACTCCTGGTCGGGGAAGTTGGCGGAGCCCAAGGCCGACAAATCCGACGGGCCGTTTGCCACGCTGGACAAGGCGCGGGCCGCGGTGGCCGAGCTGCGCAAGGCGCAGGCGGATCGGGCCACGCCGGTGACGGTGGAGGTCAAAGGCGGGAACTACTCGCTTGCTGCCACACTCACCTTCACGCCTGCGGATTCCGGGACGGAGAAGTCGCCCACGGTCTACGCGGCGGCCCCAAAGGAGACTCCCGTGTTCTCCGCTGGGCGCGTGCTCAGCGGATTCAAGGTGGAAAACGGGCGGTGGACCCTGGCGATTCCCGAAGTCAAAGACGGCAAGTGGAATTTCTGCCAGCTTTGGGCCGATGGTCAGCGGCGGTTTCGCCCGCGGCTGCCCAAGAACGGCTACTTCCTGGTCGCCGATGCCCTGCCCTCGACCGAGAAGACCGGCAAGAAGGGGTTTGACCGTTTCAAGTTCGCCGATGACAACATCAAGGGGACGTGGGCCAACCTCTCGGACGTCGAGACCGTCGTCTTCCACACCTGGACCATGTCCCGGTTCCGCATCGAGGCCGTGGATGAAACACAGAAGGCCGTCACCTTCACCGGGCACACCCGCACCACGCAGTGGTACGGCTCGATGCCCAAGAACCGCCGGTATTTCGTGGAGAACGTCAAGGAGGCGCTCTCCGAACCGGGCGAGTGGTATCTGGACCGGTCCACCGGCGTACTGACCTATGTCCCCATGCCGGGTGAAGATCCGGCCAAGACACAGATCATCGCCCCCGTGCTCGACACCGTGTTGGTCATCAAAGGCGAGCCGAACAACGATCAGGCCGTCTCATATATCACCTTCCGCGGCCTGACTTTCGCCCACAACAACTGGGTTTCGCCCGCCGAAGGCAACAGCTTCCCCCAGGCCGAGGTAAACCTCCGGGCCGCCGTTACGGCCGACGGCGCGAAGAATTGCAAATTCGATAATTGCAATATTCGCAACACCGCCAATTATGCCATCGACCTCGGCACGGCCTGCAAGAACAATTCCGTCGTCAACTGCACGCTGGACGACATGGGGGCCGGCGGGGTCAAACTCGGCACCACGAACATTCCGTCCGAAGCAAAGCAGGCATCCGACAACATCGTGAAGAACTGCGTCATCGCCCACGGCGGCCGGCTGCATCCGGCGGCCGTCGGGGTGTGGATCGGGCAGTCGCCCAACAACACCATCGACCACAACACCATCACCGACTTCTACTACACGGGACTCTCACTCGGCTGGACCTGGGGCTATGGCAACCACGCCGGCCACCACAACACCCTGTCGTGGAACCACGTCTACAACATCGGCCAGACGGTGCTATCGGACATGGGCGGCTTCTATTCGCTGGGCAACGCGGAGGGCACGACGCTGCACCACAACCTCTTCCACGACATCGACTCGTTCGACTACGGCGGCTGGGGCATCTACTTCGACGAAGGAACCACGCATCTTCTGGCCGAGAACAACATCGTCTACCACGCCAAGACCGGCGGCTTCCACCAGCACTACGGCAAGGAGAACATCTTCCGCAACAACATCGTCGCCTTCTCTCGCCTGGACCAGCTCCAGCGCACCCGCGACGAGGAGCATCTTTCGTTCACGTTCGAGCAGAACATCATCTACTTCGACCGGGGCACGCTCTTCGGCTCGAACTGGAAGAACGACCACTTCAAACTCACCCGCAACCTCTACTGGCGGACGGACGGCAAGCCGATCGTGGGCTGGAACAACACGCCGTGGAAGGACTGGCAGGCCAAGGGGCACGACGTGGATTCGGTCATCGAAGATCCGATGTTTGTCGATCCCGCGAAGTTCAATTTCGCCCTCAAGCCCGGATCGCCGGCCGAGAAACTCGGGATAAAGCCGATCGATCTGGCGGGCGTGGGCAGCACGCTGCTCGTGCCGGCCGCCCCCAGGGCGCCGGCGTTCCCGATCCCGGATCCGCAACTGCCGCGGAAGTGAGGGACGGTGTGCGGGGAATGGGATGGTCGGCGCCCGCGGGATCAGCCGGATTGCGGCACGAAGGCGCCGCGACCATGTCGTTTCCGCCATTCTGCCCCTTGGCGCATTTTGGCTGACACGAGCACTACAACTATCGCCGGACGAGTGTTAGAATGAACGCAACGAAAGGACCCTATGGCTTCTCGGATTATCGTTCGCATCGAATTGACCTCCCCGGCGAAGAAGGCGCTGGAAACACTCACCGACAAACACGGCATGACGCAGGTGGCGATGCTGTCGCGGCTGGTGGAGTGGCTGGCAAACCAATCCCCCACGATCCAGGGATCGGTCCTGGCGCAGTATTCAGCCGAGACGCAGGCTGAGACCGCGAAGTTGATCGTCAAGCAGATGGCGTCGGGCAAGTAGATCTGATCGCGTCCCGCGTCGATACGCAAACAACGGCTATTCCATTTGTGCTGTGGCTCGCGCTGAATCCGGCGGTTGCGGGCAAGGGGAGGTGTGCGCTCAGGCGGCGACAGCGCAAGTGAACAGTATTGGCCCGCACCCTGGCTCTCTCGCAGCGGGAGAGGTATGAGGAACTGCGGAGTTGTTGCTCCACGGCCTTACGGATTGGGCGTCAGATGATCTTTCTGCGACAGTTCCCGTGGGATCAGCAGCGCGTCGGGAGATGCGGCCAACATGTTGGGTGCGTTGAAGAACCACAAGTGGCCGAGGGCGAGTTGACTGAAACTCCAAGGCTTGCCGTCTTCGCCTTCGGGCACGGGAATGGAGACGAAGCGGCCGCTGGACGAGACGTCGATCACCGGGCGACCGCCGGGCCCGTGGATATTGTGCGCGCCGCCAAGCCAGTAGTAGCGGATCTGCCGCGTACCCCTGGGAACATAGAAGTACATCGTCTGCATGTGTCCCATGTGGGACATGGCCCGGCCACGGGGCAGGATGATGGCGCAAGGCTTTCCGGCCGCCACCTTGACGCCCCAGCCCGCGCTTGCATCGTCGAAATCGAGATAGTAGAGGCCCGCCCTGGGGACCTTGATCTCCAGCGCGTGGATCTCCCCATCCTGGGGTAACCGCCCCTGGGCTACGCCAGCACCGGCGGCGTCCGTGATCGTGTAACGGGCGGCGGCGCGATCGCGATACCAGGCGATGATCCCCGTCCTGATCTCCATCGCCAGCGGCTCGCCGCGCAGGCTGTAGAGGGCGTAGCGGCCGGGGCCTTGATAGCGCTGGTCGCTCTCCTTCTGCGGAGCGTCGGCGAAGCGCACTGGCACCAGGTCCTGCGAGAAGGTGAGTTGCTCGACCGGTTCCGGCCGAAACCGGGCCAGACCTTCCTGAAACTCCTTTTCCGTCTCCTCGGCGGTGTATTCCCGATCGTTGGTCCATGGCTTGGGCGACGGGTCGTTGAGCACCCACGTCGGCTCGCCGAACTCCTTGGCGGCCTTGGAGGCCAGTTCGTGCCGCAGCGCCTGCCAGTGGTTCATGTACGAGAACCGCGTGCGGCAGACGAGGCGAAGAACCGCGATCGTCGCGGCTTTGCGATTCTCCTTGTCCTTCTCCCGCTGCAAGTCCCACGTCAGTTGGACGAAACGCAGGTAGTGCTTGAGGTCGTTCAGACGTGCCTGCACGTCGGGGCGATCTTTGGCGAGCGTCGCGGCCTCCTGCACATCGCGGAATCCCTCGGCAAGGAGCGGCTCGCTCATCAGCGGCTCGTTGCCGGGATCGAATCGCTCGTAGTATCGCTTCATCGCCGCAGCCCCGGGTCCAAACGCCTGGTGGTAGAAGTCATCGAGGATCGCGCCGACGTCGGCCTTGGGATCCCACATGAGTTTGTTGGCGACATAATATCCGCGGCCGTGCAACCCCCAGTTGTCGCCGCTTTCGGCGTCGACGCTGGTGGCGCCGTGGGCGCCGTGGGCGGCGATGCTGGAACGTAGCGCGGCGATGTTCGCCCCGACACCGCCGGGCAGCATGTCGTGGTCCCAGAGATACACCGAGAAATATTCGTAGAAGCCCATTCGCCTGCACGTGGCCGGCCAGAGATCGGCGAGTTCGTCGAAGGTGTAGCGGCCGCGGATGAAGCCGTGCGTCAACTGCACGTAGACATTCGGTTCCAGCGCAAAACCCGGCGGCTCGCAGTGCTGGTTGTACGCCAGCACCCCGACCATCTTTCCGGGGAACTCGCGGGCGACCATCCGGGCCACGTCATTGGCCAGCCCGAAGACGCGGTCGGAGATGCTGCCCAGTTTCCGGCAGTCGTCGCATTCGCAGTGCCCGTCGCCGTCGGAGCATTCCATCGACACCATGTCGGCGGCGGGATTGCGGTTCAGGTATTCCCGGGCATAGGCGATGGCGAGCTCGCGCACGTTCGGATTGCTCACGCACAACTGTTCACCCTGGCGCTTGCCTTTCACCAGCGCCAGGTACTCCGGGTGGGCATCAAAGACGGCCCGGTTGTGGAGAATGATCGACTGCCAGGCGTGCCCGGCGCTGACCGTGAACGAGGAGGCCATGCGGTTGTGCCTGGCCCAGGCGCGGTAGTCGGCCTGCGAGCGGGCGTCGCGGCCGGCACCGGCCTTGCTCGCATCGTCGGGGAAGAAGCCGTAGCCGTACCAGATCCGCCGGGCGAGGATGGCCGGCCGGCTGACTTCGTTCAGGCCCGCGCTCAACTCCGGCCGGTGGGGCACGACCTCCCACGTCTTGCCCGGGAAGAACCAGCGGCAACCAAGACTCTCGAGCAGGCGGAAGGCCGCGTGCGATGCGCCCAGGTCGGTGGCACCAATGAGGCGCAGGCGGCCGGGTTCGCTGCGGATGGCATACGCCTCACTGCCGTCAAAGCCATCGCGAACGCGCAACGGCTCCTGAAGCGCCGGATCGGGGAACTCGGCCAGCGTCCCCAGGATGATGCCGGCCGATCCATCTCCGGTTTTGATCTCGAACGGAGCGCCGGCCATTTGCCGCAGGTAACCGGCCAATTCGGCGGCGATGGCCTTGGTCGCATCCGATGCATTCGGGGACACGATGACCGGCATGGCCGGCCGGCCGTTTTTGGCGAGCAGGAGGGTCGCCGCGGCACCCTGGCCGGAGAATTGAGCTGGTGCGGCAACAAGCGGCGCCGCAATGGACAGAAGGCACGCGAGGAGGAGCATGATTCGCAGGCACATGGCTGACGATTGTACCCGGAACATGGTCCAGCGAACCATTCGGCGATCCAATCGTGGCGACTCCGCAGCCGCCGGCGAGTGCCGGGGTTTCTGTTTGGAATATATCGCCAACGATCTTGCGGCGAGGTCTTTTCCTGCAATTGTCAAGTTGGTACAATCCAATTCATGATAAACCTCAACACCGTACTGAATGAGCGTATCGCCCGCATCGCCCGCAAAGAAATCAAAGCCCAGACAGGCACCACCAAGAAAGCGACGGTGCGCTATCGCAGCGACATCGCCGGCCTCAAACGCGAGGTTGCCCGCCTGCGGAAGGTCACGTCCTTCCTCGAAGCGCAGGAAAAGAAGCGAGTGGCCCAGCAACCGGTGCCGCAGGAGGTGCAGGGGATGCGGTTCAGGGCCGATGGGCTCAAGTCGCACCGGGCCAAACTGGGGTTGTCGGCGAGAGAATACGGGAAGCTGGTCGGCGTTGCCGGGTTGACGATCTATCAGTGGGAAGGGGGCAAGTCGCGGCCGCGGCAGGCGCAACTGGCGAAGTTGGCGGGAGTGCGGGGCATCGGCAAGCGTGAGGCGCTCAAGCGCCTGGAGATGCTGGGTGGCGACGTGCAGGGCAAGGCCCACAAGCGCGGAACCTACAAGCAGACGGCCCACGAGATGATCCTGTCGCTGGTCAAGAG
>JBIOJL010000057.1:0-19545 GCA_044450885.1 Tepidisphaerales bacterium | reverse complement strand
TATTGTCTGATTAGATCGGGAATCAGGGGCACGATGGGAGGCGATCAGTATTGTCTGGCCTGGGCGGGCGGGGCGAGGCGTGGGAGTTTGTCGGTATCGTGGATGGGCAGGAGGTTCTTGCAACTGCAGAGAATGGGGGAGAAGCGATGGTCGTTGCCGGCCTTGTCGTAGAGGTCGAGGAACCATAGTTTGACAAGCGGTTAACCGTGTCGGGTGATTCCGGTGGGTTTGGGCTGGAGAGGGTTTGGGAGGCGAGGGTTGCGGCGGAGGAGAGGTGGAAATCGGTTTGGATGCGGAGGGCCTGGCGGACGCTGGCCAGAGCGCGGACGAAGCCGGGCTTGCGCAGCCAGCGGCGGAGGATGGCCGGGGACGGCCAGAGTTCGGGCGGTGGTCTGCCGGGGTGGGTGCGGAAGGCCCGCAAAAAAGTTGTCTGGGTGTTGTTGGTTCCGGGTATTCTCGGCATAAGTGTCTCCTGTTAAGGTGTTTATGGATTATGCAGTGGTCTGAAGACCGGCGAAAAAGTGGGTCCAATGTGGGTCCCGATGGTGTCCAATGTGGGTCCGCGGAGTGTCCAAAGTGGGTCCCGTTTGAGGGAAAGTGGGTCCGGGAGTGGTCCTTTCTGGTAGTTGATGGGTGATGGGTGATGGTGAGAGCGGAATGCTGCGGCGAGCGGGGGAGCGAGGGGAAACTGGAGTTGCGCTAACTGTCATAAGTTTCTACTGTACGACTATTGTTTGGTTTTGTCAATAGTAAATTTGTGAATTCATTGATAGTGGATAGTGGGTCATTGATAGTGGATAGTGGGTCGTTGGTAGTGGAAGGCGGGATGGTGCGTCCGGGAAGCGCGGGAGCGAGGTCAGAGCTCCAGCACACGTCCCCCATTGCTATCTGTGACACTACGTAGCCAACGGACCCCGACACCGCTTCACTCGCCGCGACACCGTTTCACTCGCCGCGTTTGATGGCCCGGAGAATCGGGCGAGAGGGAGGCGAATTGTACGTGACCCGTTTTCAGCGCTTGACCCGTCTTCCGCGCTCAACCTCGAGAATCGGGCGGGGTCCGAGCGGGCACGATGGGCTCAAATCCCCTCGCCATGTATGCAGATTCATCGCGAATGGCGCCGTAGCACCGGACAAGGTTGATGATGAGCGCCAGGTGCATGATGACGATCCATGCCCCAAGGAACAGGCTGAACGGGTTCATATCCTGCGTCATCGCGAATCGGATGGCTCCAATTGACAGCGCCAACATGTGCATGCTTGCCACCGCGAGCAGGGTCGTCACAGCCCAGGCGCGATACTTCTTGAGGGAGTCAGCCAGCACCAGGTACACAATTCCCGGCCCGATGTACACAACCCCCATCCCGAGGATCATGGCAGCAAAGACCGCTCTCGGAGTCGAGTTGGGCATCAGCGTCCACACCGCCGCCGCCGCGAGTGTGCCCAGCACAGGACTGACCCACCCCAGTATCCGCGCGAGCCAGAAAGCAGTGTAGATGGGCCCCGATGACGCATACGGATTGGGCATGCGCATGGTGTTCCTCCCGCAGTGAGCCGCTTTTCGGTCAGGATCGGCACATTCAAACGGGTCAGGAATAATTTCACCTCGCGCCGCGCGGTTGTTCCGGGTCTGGCACGCAGGCTCTGACGGCTGTGACAAGGCAACAGCAAAGGATGTGTCCGAGTACGGACACAACACAGGCGAGACGCCGGCGGGACGCCTGTGCTACAAACGGCGCACGAAAGCGGCGTGCTCGGCGCTGGCGCGCCGCGGTCGACGGCGGCCAGGACGGCCGCCAGATCGCCCCGGAGCATGGCCGGAACGTCCAGCCAGAGGCCGGGAAATACCTCGCTGCGGACCATGCCGGACGGGTCGGCGGGGAGCGGTTCGTATTTGCCCTGGCGCAGGGCAATACAGACGATCCCCTCGATCAGTTCGGTCTTGTTGACATCTGACATGGCCAGATAGCGGCGCTCGAACTCGGCGCGGGTGAGCGTGTCGCCAGCGACCAGAGGGGGAATCCCGCGCTGGGGTGGATGCTCCGCGGGAATTGAGCGGGCGACCGACATGAGATGGTCACTCCTTCTTCGCCTGCAACTTGATCTGGCCCCACCAGCCGGATTTGTCGGCGGCGCCGGGGCTGGGGATCTGGACGAGTTCGAGTTTGATTTCCTTGCCGGCGAATGAGGAGAGATCGACGGAGAGCTCGCGCCAGCCGGACTGGCAGGTCTCGGGGTTCACCGGGGCTTTGAAGATTTCCTGGCCATCGGCGCGGACGAGCAGGTCCCACGAGCCTTTCTCGGGATGGCCGACGACGAGATTGAGCGTGGTGACGCGGCCGGGGGGAACTCCCTGCTGTTTGGAGAGAATGACGGGATTTTTGGCGTCCAGGCCGGTGGTGACCAGGGCGGCCTCGCGGCCGGCCAGTGTGTCCTTGAAGCCGGGATCGTTGAGCTTGAAACAGCCGGCGGCAGTCCAGCCGGGGGCGAATTTGTCCATGGCTTCGGCGAGGTTGAATGCCTCGGGCTTGGGCGCTTCGGGCGGCGGCGGCGGGCGGACGCCGGCGGCATACAACAGGGCATAGCTCATGAGCTGCGACGCCGAGGCGGGGACATAACCGAGGATGCCGTCGACGGGCTGGCCGACGAGCCCGGCCGAGAGGTCCTCGGCGCTGAAGATGATGGCCGTGCGTTTGTTGACGTCCATGCCCTTGAGGCGAGGCGTCTTCATGCGGGCATAGTTGCGGATGAAGCAGGCGCGGTAGGCGACCTCGGCGATGCCCGGCTGGACAGGGTTGTAGACCAGGCTGTCGGGCTTGAGCAGATCGAGTTTGGCGGTGGGATAGAGGTCGTGGATTTCGGCCTCGGCGGCGAGGGCGAATTCTTTGCTGCCGCCGCAGGCATCGACGATGAGCGTGCCGCCGGCTTCGAGGTACTTGCGCAGCTCGACCCTGGTGAGGGGAGAGAGCGTGAACGCCTCGGTGCCGGTGAGGTGGACTGCGTTGAGATCTTTGGGAAATTTGTCGCCGGCCTTGACGACGGAGACTTCGACCGGGGAAGCGTAGGTGTTGTGCATGAGGGCCGCAAGGCGCTGCCAGCCGTAGGGTTCCGGGTCCCAGTTGCCGTCGTATTTGAGCCGGGCGACCTTGATGGTGCGGACGGGTTTGACATCGGGCTTCTTCTGGATGAGGAACACCTCGCCGCGATGCCGCAGATTCTGTTTGTCGACGGCGTAGAGGAAAATGTCGCCCATGAGCTGCGCCAGCGGCTCGCGCTCGGGGCCGAGGAACGACTGCTGCTGCCAGTAGCGGGCCGGATCGGCGGTGGGGAAAATGAGCATGAACTCGCGGGCGCCGTTGGAGAGCCCGAGCAGTTGCGGCGGGGTCTTCCAGTTGATGCGCTTGAACGCTTCATCCTTGTAGATGATGTGGTCGGCGGGGAGTTCGCGGAACTTGTAGGGTGCGAAGAGGTCTTCGCCGAGTTTCTTGAACGAGTCGGCAAAACCGGCCTTGCCGCAGTCGGTGTTGCCGAGGATAAGCCCGCCCTGCTGGACCCACGCCTTGAGCTTCTCGCGGTCTTCCTTGTTGAATGTCAGCTCCTTGGAACCGGCAACATACAGGATGGGCGCATCGTGGAGATCTTCCAGCGGGGCCTTGAGGTGGACGATCTGCCAGTTGAGGTCCTTCTCGATGGTGCGGCCGATCCAGCGGCTGATGTTGGCGCAGTCGCGCGATCGCTGGTTCCACACCGCGGGCACGTTGCGCGGGTTCTTGCCGATGAAATCCTCGGGCGTGTAGTCGAGCTTGCTCATGACCAGCGGCGCCCGGCCGCGGACCAGGAAGAGCAGGGCGAAGGAGGTGTCGATGACGCTGTTGCTCCAGGAGCCGCTGCCATCCTGATGGGCCAGGACCCATTTGGCCCCGCGGTCGTACCAGTCGATGGTGCCGAAGAATTTCATGCCCGAGGCCACGCCAACACGTTCGATGTTGTACAGGGCATAGAAAGGCCACTGCTCTTCGAACTTGTCGAAGTTCTGCGTGAGCCACTGGATGCCGCGATGGATGTGCGGATCCCACGGGTTGCCCACGCAGCCAATGCCCTCCATCGCATGGACGTAATCCTGGGTGATGAACAGAGAGGCGACACCGGCGGCGGTCATGGAGACGGTCTGCTTCAAGGCCGGGTCGTCGTTGCGATAGGACCAGCCGCCTTCGTCGCGCTGATGATTCCGCCAGGCATCCTCGAAACTGGACCACTGCTGGGGGCTGATTTCGTAGTTCTGCTGGGCGCAGGCCCACAGGCCCAGGACGCCGTAGTTGCTGCAACTGTGGCAGTAGTCATCCGCGCCGCTCCCCTTCCAGTAGCGGAACAGACCGTGGGCCTTGCCCTTGGTGCGGATGCAGGCCTGGAGCGCCTGGGCGTCCTTGGTGACCAGGGCGCGGGTCTCGGGATTGTTCGGCAGGAAGTACCAGACCTGGCAACGCAGGCCCAGGGCATAGGTGCCCTCGAGCTCGGCCTTCTTCAGGAAGTCGATGGCCTGCTTGACGCGCGGCTCCTGATCGCTCTGGCCGGAGGCGAGCAGGGCGTACGTCGCCAGACAGGTGCGCCCGCCCCACTGGCGCCCATTCGGCTCCCAGTCCTGCCCGGCCGGTGAGGCGACCTCTTCCCACGAGCCATTCCTGTTCTGTTCGAGGAGCCACTTGACGCCCTTGGCGATGGCTGCCTCGACCTGCTCTTCGGGCGGGGCGGCGGAGGCGCAGACCGCGGCAAGGACGAGGAGGGAATGCAAAACAAATTGGCCAATCCTGTGGGTTCTCATGCACACTCCGGATGACGCTCAAGACCAGACCCGCATGTTACGGAATCGTAACCAGATATGCCAATGCCTGGAGGGCAAACTCCGGCCGGGTCACGGCTTCCTGTCATCGGCCGCCTTGCGTTCCTGGATGACCAGCGGCTTGTCGTCGCGAAGGATATCAATTCGGAGCGGTTCCTTCGACTCCGCCAGGACCGTGCGCAGATCCATGATGTCGCTGATGTCCTGGGCGTTGGCCTTGAGGATCGTGTCGCCGGGGTGCAACTGCATCGCCGCGGCGCGGGAACCGGGGACAACCACCTCGACCATCAGGCGCCACTGGCCGGCGCCATCGCGGGTGGTCTGGCACTGGATGCCGAGGCGGGCTTTGGCCGGCGGCGGCAGGAACTCGCCGGGGTCGAGCTTGAGTTCATCGAGCTTCTGGCGGAGGGCGTCGCTGCCTTCGAAATACTGTTTCAGGCGTTTGTCGCGGGAGGCATCATCCTCCTGGGGCTGGCGCTCCCGGAGTCTCTGCAACTTGGAAAGTTCATCGAGAATGCCCCGGCGTTTTTCGGGAGCGATGCGCTGGCGCTGCATCTGCAGGTCGAGCGTTTCCTTGAACACGTCGAGGGGGTCCTGGGCGATCAGTCCGGCATTGGGACCGATGACCACCACGCGGCCGTTGACGGTGACCGTCGCGGCGTCGCGGATGAGCCGCTGACAGATGGCGTGCGCATCGGGGCTGTCCTTCTCCAGTTCCTCGAGCGAACGGGCCTCGTAATCCTCGGTGACTTCGCGGCCATCCTGCGTGGCCCGGACAGAGAGTTCGACTCCGTTGTCGCTCTGTCGGAGCCGGAAGTTGCGCGACGGAGTGGACGCTTCGATGGTGCGGCCGGAGACGTCGTTGCCGGTGATGATGCTGCGGAAGGTCTCGTTGGCCAGCGGGCCGCCCGGCACCGGCGGACGCTGGATCACCTTGACGAGCCTCGCCGCGCGGGAGGCAATCTCGGGATCGCCGGCCTTGGCGGCCTCGATGAGCAGGGGCAGTGCGGGCTTGCCGATGCGGCGCAACAGGACCTGTGCCTGTTCGCGGCGGTCGACCACGGGATCACCAAGCTGCACCACCAGACGGAGCATCTCCTCGTCGGCGGGGCGGGTCGCGGGCTGAGTCTGCGGGGCGGCCAGCGCGGAGCAACTCGCCGCGAGGATCAGGAGATGGAACAGCGAGGGACGAAACATTGGGTTCTCCGCGTTCGGAGTTCACGCTTCAGCGTGTCTGCCTACGGCGATGCTCGCAAGACACGTCGAAGCGCGATCTCCAAGCAGGTCCGCAAACCGGCATTGTATCTTACACCGCCCGGTGTCGCGTGTATCTGCAAAAAGCCTATAATGGAGTCCGATGGCACGAACTACCCCGACGGACCTCCAAGCCCCCTGCCCGGGGGACGGTGACGATGGCACCCCCCTGCCGGCGGGGAAGGTGGACATTGCGCGGATTGAGAAGGCCGTCAGGGAGATCCTGATCGCAGTGGGCGAGAACCCCGACCGGGAGGGGCTTCTGAAGACCCCCAACCGGGTGGCTCGGGCGATGGCCGAGCAGCTTGCGGGCATGCATGAAGACCCGCGCATCCACCTGAAGACCGTCTTCCACGAGCGCTACGACGAGGTCGTGATCCTGCGGGACATCACCTTCAACTCGATCTGCGAGCACCACCTGCTGCCATTCATGGGCAAGGCGCACGTGGCCTACCTGCCGGATGGAAAGGTCGTGGGGTTGTCGAAACTGGCGCGGCTGGTGGACGGCTACGCGCGCCGGCCGCAGGTGCAGGAGCGGATGACGACGCAGATCTGCAATGCGCTGATGGAGGAGCTGAACCCGCTGGGGGCGGCGTGCGTGATCGAGGCGACGCACACCTGCATGACCATTCGCGGGGCGAAGAAACCGGGCGCCATCATGGTGACCAGCGCGCTGCGGGGGATCTTCAAGCAGAATCCGGCGTCGCGGCAGGAGATCCTGGCGCTGATCCACGGGGTATGACATGGCGTGGCCGTATGTAGCCGCGATATTCGATCGCGGTCCCGGCCGTCTGTAGGCGCGATATTCGATCGCGGTTTCGGCCGTCTGTAGCCGCGATCGCCGATCGCGGTTTCGGCCGTCTGGAACGGCCCTCCCAACGCCAGAAGTGGTCTGTCACCATCAGCGCGCCTAGAGTGGGGCGTCGTCAACGGAGGTTGCTGACCTATGCTGCTGGCATTTTCGCGGGCGGTTTTCGAGTCGCCCGGTGATTCGATATTGATCGAGTTTCAAACGCAACAGCACCTGCATCCGCACCGCGCGCTGGCGGAGATGCTCGACACGGCGCGCGAGGAAGCGGGGTTCTGCCGCGAGGCGGCCGGCCGGGCGGTGCGGTCGCTGGGGCTGAATGGGGCGGCCGCGATCGGCCGGCTGACGGCAGATGACCTGGTGAAACTGTCGCGGACGATTCGCCGGCTCTGCCGCGGGCCGAGCCAGGGGATGGTCCCGGCTTCGGCGGCGTGAGGCATGTCTTCAGGGCGAGGTTACGCGGCGCCCTGATAGTCATAGAAGGTCTTGATGGTCTTGCGATAGTAGCCGCCGCCGTGGGCCTGGACGGCGTTGAGCACCACGCCCAGATGTTCGGCGCGGACCTTGCGCAGTTCGTCGCACATGCGCTGGAGTTTGCCGCGGCTGTCGGCATGGGCCCGGACGACGGTGACCACGCCGTCGACCTTGGCGGCGAGGGCGGCGGCCTCGGCCACCACCAGGAACGGACCCGAGTCGAAGATCACGTGGTCGTACTCCTCGTTGGCGTGGTCGATGAAATCGGACAGAAGCTGGCTTTCGAACAATTCGGTGGCGTTCATCGGCTTGGCGCCGCTGGGGAGGATGGAGAGGTTGGGGATGCGGGTGGCGATGGCCGCGTCGGCGATGGCGGCGCTGCCGTTGAGGACGTCGCTGAATCCCCGATTGTTCTCGGCGCCGAAGATGCGGTGGATTTCCGGCCGCCGGAAGTTGCTGTCGACCAGGAGCACCTTGCGGCCGTTGAGGGCCAGGCCGGCGGCGAGGTTGGCGGCGACGGTGGTCTTGCCGTCGAGGGGGCTGGGGCCGCTGACGAGCATCGAGCGCGTGGAGTCAAACGGAGCGACGTGCTGCAGCCGCGTGCGCACCTGGCGGAACTGCTCGGCGATGAGGCTGTGGGGCGCGTCGTAGATGGCGAGTTGGGCGTCGACCACCTGCGGGTCGTCGGACTCGTCGGCGATGATCCCGAGGACGTTCATGTGGCCGGCGCGGGCGATGTCGCGCGGCGAGCGCACGCTCTGATCGAGGAACTCGCGAAGGAAGGCCAGACCGAGGGCCAGGGCCAGACCGATAACCAGTCCGGCGGGAAGGAACACTCTGAGTTGGGGGAAGCTGGGCACGTCGGGCGTTTCAGGATGTTGAGCCCAACTGATGCGCATCTGGTTGTCGGCACTGGCTGAGAGCTCGATGTCGCGGAGCCTGTTTTCGACGAGCGTGTGTTGTTCGCGGAGGCCCTTTTCCTCATCCTGCGCGATCAGGTAGGTGGTGACTTCCTTGCCGAGGTCGGCCAGGTCGGTTCGCAGTGCCTCGAGCCGTTTGGTGATGGTGTCGAGGTCGGCCTGGGTCTGGACGCTCTGGCCCTTGAGGGTCTCGACCAACTGGTTGTTGTACTTGACGCGGAGTTCCTGACGACGCTTGTCAAGCTGGTTCTGCGTCAGCTCGATGGAGCGGTCGAGCCGCTTGATAATCTGATGATTCTTGTCATAGGTGTCGAGCGCGAGGTCGCGCTGGATATTCAGCGTGCTGACATCGCGAACGAACCCGGCAACGGATTGGTCGTTCTCGATCGCCTTCTCGACCTCGGGCAGGGGATCACCTTTCGAAACCAGCGCGGCCACGCGATCGAACATGTTCTTGGCTTCGCTGGCGGAGGTGCTGGTCTTGAGCTGCGCCTCGACGAGCAGGCCGAGTTCTCGCTCCTTGGGGCCGAATGTTCCCGGGGTACTCATGCCTTTCTGGGTCAGCACGGACAACTGATTGCGGCGGCGGTCGGAAACGGCCTTGAGCTGGTCGTTGAGCGTCCTGCTCAACTCGCGGAGTATCCTGGTGCGTGCGTCGAGACGGCCGCCGGCGACTTTGCGTTGCTCGTCGAGGTGGAGGCGGACGAGTTCCTCGACCACCGTCTTGCAATCGGCCGGAACGGAATAGGTGAAATTGACGCCGAGCAGCGCCGAGTCCGGGAACGCTGTAACGACGATGTTCTCCTTGAGGTATTCCTTGGCCTTGCGAACCGTGGGGTTGTTGGGGTCCCCATAGTATTCCTTGAACCATCGAGTCTCGCGGACAACGTCGCTCTTGATCAGGTCCGAAAGGCGGGTATCCGCGCGAAGAAGCTGTTGCTGCGTGTGTTGCTCGATCATGAGGGTGGTCTGCGCCCACTCCGTGTCGCCGCCGAGGTGGGTGGGATCGATGACCGGCGGCGGGGTGACCTGGAGCAGTCCTGTAGCGGTATACTTGGGACCGTATTGCTCGTACAACTTTTCGATTCCGTACGCCACGCCGCCGCCGACGATCGTGAGAAGGATCATCCACCAGATGTTGCCGCGGATCACGCGCCAAACATCGGCGGGAGTCATCTGAGCGGCTGCGGCATTGGCGCCGGCGTGGATCTGGGGCACCCCGGAAGCGGGCGGCATCGGGCCCGGCCCCTGCGAAAGCCTCGGCGTGGTTGTCTGCGGTAGTGTGGTCATATTCGTGGTCCTCGAATGAAACGCGAACCTTATCCATGAATCGAACCGTCCGGGGGTCCTGCTGAGCAGGAATCAGGGATTCTTCTCGACGGTTTTCGGGTTGGCGGACTTTTTCTTTGCATCCTCTATCTTGCGGGCGACGGCTTCGATGTGGCCTTCCAGGCTGGGGTCGACGAAACCGCCCAGTTCCCTGGCCTGCTTGAGCATCGACCGGGCCTGGTTGACGCTGGCCAGGGCTTCGTCGAACTGCGACCGCTTGAGATACGCCTCGGCGAGATGGTAGTGCGCATCCGGCAGGGGCCGCTCGCCCTCGGTGAGCTTCTGGAGAATGTCGACTCCTTCATCCAGGCGATTGTTGAGGATGAGAACCCAGCCGTGCGTATCCGCGATCAGCGGGTCGATGTAGTTGACCTTGACCATAAGGTCATAGGCGCGTTTGCTGAAGACCAGGGCCTTGGACAGGTTCGGCTGGGGCCCCTCGGCGAAAAGGTAAGCCAGGTTGTTCAGGGCCTGAAGTTGGCTTCCAAGGGTAACCTGGCTTCGCTCGGCATCAGCCAGGAACTGCGAGTACACCTGTTCCGCCTTCTCCATCGCCCCGGGGATGCCCTTGGAGGTGGCGGCGGTATAGGTCTGCCCGAGGTAGCTCATGGCACGGAGCTGCTGCTGCGCGGTCAGATCCTGGAGCTTGCCGCGGACCTCGTCGGCAACGGCGACGGCCTTGTCCCACTTCTGAGCGGTGGCGTAGACGCGCACCAGGCAAAGCGACCAATACGGGGCTCGGCGGATCGTCAGCATCTCGGCGGTCTTGTCCACGCCGAGATTCTCGACGATGACCGTGGTGATGCGTTCGGCGGCGCCGTCATCCTGGAGTTTGTCAATGCCGGCAAGGGCCGAATCGAAGGCCGCCTCGGCCTCGCCCAGGCGGCGCTTGCCCTTGAGGGCCTCGGCCCGGCACATCCACATCCACCAGAATCTTTCCAGACCGCCATCAATGATCTTATTGGTCACGGCGAGGACTTCGTCGTAGTCCTTCTTGCGGAGGTTGATGTCGAGGTAGGTGTAGTTCACTTCGGGATCGCCGGGGGGTGGGACGAGGTTCGAGGCGACACGAATCTGGGCCATGGCGCGCTCCAGGTCACCGCGCTCGAGCCACATCTGGGCCTCGATCTTCCACCAGAGCACGTCGCCCGCCAATTCGGGAATCTGCTTGGCTTCCGCGACGACGCGTTCGGCCTGCGCCCAGCGCTTCCCGGAGAAATAGACCGTGAGGAGCTTCTGGCGGAGGTCGCGGCGCAGCGGGCTGATCTGTACGGCCGACTCCAGTTCATTGACGGCCTCGTCAAGCTGGCCGCGGCGGCGCAGGGCGTCGAACAGGCCGCTGCGGATGTCGGCATTGTCGGGTGTGAGGTTCCTGGCGGCGGTGAGGTCGGCGACGGCGCCGGCGAGTTCATTTCGGCTGAGGCGAATCATGCCGCGGTAGTAATGGGCGGGAGCATTCTGCGGATCGAGCTTGAGGGACTGTTCGATGAACTTCATGGCCTCATCGTAATTCGGCGCGGCGCCGGATCCGGCCGGGGTCATGCGGATGTAGCCCTGAAGGGCCAGCAGGCGGGCGTCGTTCGGGCTCTTGGCCAGGGTATCGCGGGTCATGGCCTCGGCTTCCGCGACCCGACGCAATGAGACCAGGAGTTCGATCAGTCTTATGCGCAGATCGAGGTCCTTGGTTTCGTCGGCCAGGGCCTTGAGCATGGCCGCGCCTTTGTCCGGCTGGTTGAACTGAAAGTAGAACATCGCCAGTTGCTGGCGGATGACGGCGTCGTTGTTGGAGAAGGACAGGGCCTTCTGCAAAGCCTCCTCGGCCTTGACAGCGTTCCGTTCGCGCACATGGTGCTGGGCGATCATTCGCCAGGGCTCTGCTTTGTCCTTCCACTTGTCGCGGGCCGCGAAGGACTCCAGGATGCGAAGCGCTTCCGGGCCCTTGCCCTGCTGCTCGGCGAGTGCCGACAGGCGAGCGACGATTGCCAGGTCGTCCGGCCACTTGGCAAGCATGTTCTGGAGAACGGTCTGGGCCATGGCGAGGTACTTCAACGCCCCCGCCTTGTCGTTCTTGCCCGCGAGGCTGTCGGAGACGCGGAGGTAGTTCTCGACGAGGGCGAGGCCGATGCGGGGATCCTCGGGATTGTCCCTGGCCGCCTGCTCGCGCGCCTCCGTGACCGTCTTGGGATCGCCGTAGCGTTCCTCGAATCGCCGATCGAGTTCGGAGAAGTACGCGGCATTACCCGTCCGGATGCCCTGCTTGATGTAGGTCCTGGCGTTGGCAAGCTGGCCGATGGCCGCGTGGCACTCGATCAGCCCGTGGAGGGCCTCGAAGTTGTCCGCCTGTCGCTCCAGGGCGTGCGAGAAGCTGGCGATGGCACTGGTATGCCGGCCGAGCCCTTGCTCGGCCTGGCCTCTGACGACCCAGGAGCTGGCAAATGACTCGAGCTTTCGGGTGAGTTCGGTGGCATCATCGAGCGCGCCGCTGAAATCGCGGCGGGCCAGCTTCATTCTCGCGCGGTAGTAGAGCCCGTCCGCATGGTCGGCATTGAGCTTCTCGAGCCTGGCGGCGTAGCGGGCGGCCACATCGGGTTTCTGCAGATCCAGCGCAACCGCGAACATTGCCGCGAGCAACTGCGAATCATCAGGGTTCTCGGACTCGAGGGCGAGGAGAACCTTGAATGCCTCTTCAAACTCTCCCCGTTGCCGGTGGAGTTCGGCCTTCTGAATGGCCGTGGTGACGGGAGACGCGCCGCCGGGGTTGAGTTCCGGGATGAGGTCGCTCAATTCGTCGGGGGAAACCTTGCCTTCGAGCACGCGCAGCATGATCTTGAGCCTGGCGGAACCTGGATCCTTGGCCAGGGCCAGCCGGACAATGTTGATGGCTTCCTCCCGCTTCTTTTCGGCGAGCAGCGCCCCAATCAGCATCCGCGTACCAGGGTAATCCTTGCTGCCGTTCTTGACTTCCTCCTCGTTGAGCCCGCGCATCAACCGTTCGGCAAGGACACTGAGTTTGGCGGCCTGCGCGGCGGTTGCTTTGTAGAGCCGCTCGGTCGGGGTGGTGTCGGGCAGAGCTTCGATGATGGACCTGGTCTTGTCCAGTTCGCCCAGACCCACCATCACGGAGGTCCTGGCGCGAATGAGATCGGGATCGTCTTTTGCGACCGTCTCGACTTTTTCGAGGATGGCGAGCTGGGCGCGAGCCTGTTCATATTGGCGCTCGGAGACCAGAACGGCCAGCAGCATCTTGCGGGCGGCGACGAAACCGGGGCGCGATGCCAACAACCGCTGAAGATACATCCGGGCCTGCCCGGGCTGACGAACACCAGAATCCGGGGCGGTGACGTAGGCGCGGGCGAGGCGGAAGAGGAGCTCGGGGTCGGCAGCCATATGAAGGTCGTCGCTGCGTTTCACCGCCTCTTCCAGCAGTTGTATGCCCTCGATGAAGGTCTTTCGGTCCCGGTCCAGGAGCAGCGCATACCCGCGCAGTTTGAACACGACCGGGTCCTTGGCGGCGACGCGCTCGATCTGCCGCAGGTTGTCCTCAATCATGGAACGTAACGCCGGGCGGTCCTTTTCCTCGGCCGCGCCGCAGGCGTCGATCTGAATGAGCGTCAGTTCGGAGAGACGCTGGAAGTCCTGGTACTGCCGCGTGACCGCCTTGTAACCCTTGAGCGAGGTGTCGTCGGCCAGCGGCTCACGAAGGAGTTCGATGGCTTCGTTCCGTTTTTCGGGATTGCGCCGGAGAAATTGGGCCAGCACCAGCCGGACGCGGCTCTCCGCCGGATTGTCCTTGAGCAGTTGACGCAGATAGTCCTCCGCCTCGTCAAGCTGGTTGAGTCGCTCGAGCGACTGGGCCCAGGCGATCTTGATGATGTAGTATTCCTTGTGGCCTTTGGGCACAAGCTGGGCCGCCCGGGCGAGCGTCTCGCGCGAGGCCGCCGCCAGTTTCTCGTCGGGGCGGCCGCTGGCGTCGGCATCGGCAGCGGCCAGTTCCCGTTGCACGTCGGCGTAGCGGTAGAGGATCGCGGGATTGTCCCCCTGCGTCTTGAGGGCCTCCTGGAAGGCCGCGACGGCCTTCTCCCTCTGTTCTTTGGCGCCATCCAACTCGCCGGCGGCCTTCTGGTCGCGTGCCAGCCGGAACCGCGTGGCGGCGATGGTGGCGGCGATGATCGGCTCGTCGGGCTGGCGCTGCAGGAGTGCGCCCAGGGCCGAAAGGTGCTCCTCGATCTCGCGCTGCGGAACGGCGCGGTCGGCCATGAGCCACTGATTGATGCTGGCTACATGTTCATACGCTTTGGCACGATTATTCAGCGTATCGGCCGCAGCGAGTTTCTTCGCCTTTTCGCGCAATCGGACCCAGATGTCGGCGTTGCGAGGCTCGAGTTCGCAGACATCGATCAGCGCCTCCATGAGGCGCTGCAGGGCGGGCACGTAGTTCGGATCGACCTCCAGCGCCCGCTCCCACATTTTGACGTCCATGCCCAACTGCCCGCGGTCGGTGCGGGTCAGTTCGTTGATGCAATCGCCGGCCTTGAGGAACAGTTCCTTGGATTGCACATAGGGCATCGCCCTCCCGTAGGACACCAGGGCCTTCTGGTAATCCCCCTTCTTGACGTAATCATCGCCCTCGGCGATGTTCTTCCCCGTGTTCCCCCGCCGGAGGTACCAGTTGAGCCCCCACAGAACGCCGACGCCGCAAACCACGGCGACGGTCAGCAGGATCAGGAAACGTTTATTAACGCGTTTGGCCATCAGCGACCTCGGAAACTCGGGCGATTCAGCGCGATTTGTACCGGGACCAGTCGGGAAGGACGGCTTCGACCTGCGGCAGCAGCGGGACGAGGAAGTCCTTCATCGCTTCCTCCGCCTTGCCGGGATCCTGGTGAATGCACATCATCTCGACCTTGGCATAGTAGCCGTACCGGTTGAACAGGTTCTGGAGTTCGCCGCGCACGTCGAGCGAATCGCAACTGTATTTCCCGTTCACATTGAAGAAGTAAGCCACGTTGTAGCCCGCGGATTTCTCCCTGTCCTGGGGCCGGAAGACGATGCTCCGGACCGGGAGAGCGCTGCTGCGCCCCTTCAGCGCCCACATCCTGTCTTTCGTTTCCTCGGGATCGAAGCCGTCGCCGACATAGCAGCGCTCGGGGATGTGGGCCACCGTGTCGGCCTTGCCGGTGTAGTAGGTGAGGGCAACCACCAGCACCGCGGACGGATCGCGCCCGCGATAGGCAGACCCGTTGAGCAGCAGCTTCTTTGCCTTGATCGACTTGGGGGCAAAATCCTGGCGGATTTCCTCGGGCTTCTTGCCCAGCTTGCGCGAGTTCACGTAAGCACAGAAAAGATACTGGTCGGTGCCCAGGGCGCTCAGCATGTCCGGCTCGAGCGTGTCCTCGCGGGCAACCTGCACCCAGTCCCCAAGAACTTCGGGGATCTCCTGGAGCTTCCCGCGCATGGGCACGGGCGACTTCTTGAAGTGCAACTGAAGGTACGAGACGGCGGTGTTCAGCCCGATGGCCGCCAGCGACAGGACGACGAACACCAGCAGAAAACCGGAGCCGAAGAGGCGCGACCCGTCCCGGGAACCTGCGGACGAGAGGCCTTCGACCGCCATCGACTGCGCGCTGGGATTGATCCCTTGGGTCATGGCTCGTCCTTCCTTTCGGCCGTTGCCGCGGCGCGAACCACCGGCGCGGGGGCGACATTGGTTGAATTGCCGCGGCGAGCCACCCGCGCGTTCATCAGCCGTTGCGTGGCATCCGCGAGACTGGTCGGCGCGACGGGTCCGACCGAAGCGCCCGCGCCCGGCGTCTGTCCGGCCGCTCTCGCACGCGCACGCGGAATCTCGATTACCAGGTTCTGCTTCGCCGGCAACGGCGTTTTCTGGCCCCCAAGCATCGATCGACGATCGACCTCTTCGACGAAGAGATTGTCCAGCAGCCAGCCGACGAACAGAATCATGAAGAACGCGGGGATAATCATCACCATCCCCACGAACTGGTGGGCGAATCCGTCGGAGAGCTTGGGCGTGGCGTAAGTGTCCAGCAGCCCCTGGCCGGCCACGCGGAAGACGTTGCAGAGAATGGCGATGGGACCGGCCGAGGCGACGATCAGCAGCCTCTCCCAGAGACGGCGGTGCGACAGGAAACCGACCGCCGCCGCCACGGTGATGAAGGTCATCAGCGACTTGAGCCCCGCGCAGGCTTCGGCGACATTGAGCGCGCGGGGCATCGACCCGGCCGCATTGATGAGTATCTTGGTGCCCTCCTTGACTGCATCGACGCCGGTGATCTTCAGGACGACGCAGGCCACGTACGCCGCCAGTTCCTGGAGCGGCAGGGCGATCTTCGCGTACATCAAACCCGGCCAGGGAATGGCGCAGACGAGAAAGAGGATGGGGAACCAGGCCGTCTTCATGACCCGCCAGCCCGCCAGAATGAGCGTCACGCCGAAGAGGACGACGACCATGGCCGCGTCTTTGAAGAAGTCGTTCTGGCCGGGCCAGATGCCCCAGGCGTAGAACACCAGGCCCCAGAGGAGGGTGTAGAGCCCGAACCACTGCGAGGATCGGTCGGCCAGCGACGAGAACGTATCGCGGAGCGAGTCGCGCAGAATCGCGGAGGAGGCGACTTGGCCGTCCGAGTCGGGTCGGCGATAGTCCAGCACCGGCCGGCCGGGTGCCTGCGGACCAGCCGGCTCCGGCATCGGCTCGCCGGCACCCGCTTGTTTGGGAGTCTGCGAGTGCCTGGGTAACTGGCGGCGGGCGCGGAACGAACGAGTCGCCGTAGACCAGAGAGCCAGCCAGAGCGCCACCGCGCCGAGGAGAAAGGGAATACCGGCGACGACGTACCGGGCACGCGCGGCGAGCAACGGCCAGGTGTAGACGCGGACGAAGAACAGGACGCCCAGCAGCATCACCTGAAACTGGGCCCATGAGGCCAGGGCCTTGCCTCGCAGGCTCCAGTCATTCTGCCGGCGAGCGTTGAGAAGCGCGTCGCGGTTGAGGTAGAGGTAGTAGAGTCCCAGCGCCGGCACGAACGGCGAATGCAGCCAGTTGTTTTCGCCGGAGTAGAGGTTGGTCTTGAGCCAGAGCCGCCGGAGGTTCGGCCAAAAGAGCGCGGACATGAGCGCGACGACAATGAAGATGCGCGTCCAGACCACGGCCGTCAGACCGAGGTATCGCTTGCCGGGCCACCCGGTCAGGGGCTCGGAGCAACTTATCGGACTGGTGCTGCCAACATCGGTCATCTGGTTCGTGCCTTCAATACAAGCTGTCTGGACCTCGCCCGCGGGCGGTCGATGCGTTACGGGTTGAGCTTCTGCTGCGGCGCCCAGTTGCGGTCATAAAGGAACCCGAAACCATAAGAAATCCGGAACGCAGTTCGCAGCGCGATCAGGAACGGCGGGTACCAGTCGGTTCCGACGATGATGACGTCATTGGGCTTGATGTACACATCCGGCTCCCTGCCGTCGAACACCTTGGCGAGGTCCACCCGCAGGAAGAGTTCGTTGTCGCCGATGCGGCGGATAATGTCGGTCTTGTCGGGAATGGCGTACGGATCCAACATGCGGGCGGCCGCTACCGCCTGTTTCAGCGTGATCTTGTTGCCGTTGATCCCATAGGCGCCGGATGCGCCAATTTGTCCGCCCATATAGTATATGCCGGTTACCGGCGGCGGCACGATGATGGTGTCGCTGGGGCGGATCACGATATTATAGCGCAGGTCGCCGTTGCGAAGCTGTTGCAGGGGAACGCGGATGACGCGAACGTCTTCCTCAGCCTTGGACTTTTCCCCGAATTCGTAGGCGGGCTGGGTCACGGGGATGACGGGGGTGGCGGCGGCGGTGACGGCCACGTCGCTGGGGTTCGTCGCGGGCAAATTGATCGGCTGGTTGTTCGGCCCGATGAGCACGGGTTTGCCGTCGATGATGATGTATCGTTCCTGCCCGTCAGCCGTGGGCGCCAGCGCGTCGGACCTGGCCGTCGTCGGAGCTGCTTTGCCCTCCGCCATCATCGCCAGCATCGGGGCCACAGCACCGTTTGCCCCGGCACCTGGGGCCTTGCCCTCATCCTTTTTCGGAGCATCCTTCTTCGGTTCGTCCTTTTTGGGGGCGTCCGGCGCCGGAAGCAGCGGATCGGTCTTGGGGGCCAGCGGATCGACGCCCGGCGTGACCTTCGGCGGCTCCTGGCCGCCGGGAACCGTCGTCTTCTCGTCGGGCTGCGTGGTGGCAGCCGCCTTCGCGGGTTGCTCCGACTGTCGCTTGCGCACGATGTACATGTAGTCCGTCAGCGTGGTGGTGAGGTCGCCGCACTGAACCAGCGCGTTGAGGATGCGGAAGTCGGAGTCGAGGATGGCGTACTGGCCCGGACGGGCGACCATCCCCAGGGCACTGAATGTCCGGCCGCGCGCTTCCACGACGGTGACGGTCACCTGGGCATTCGAGAGGATGCCGGCATCGCGATACTTCGCGGAAATCGCCTTCTGGAGTCCCTGTTCGGTGAGGCCGACCGCGGGGACGGGCTCGTTCAGCAGCGGCAAGGTCAGCATGCCGGTTTCCGAAACCCTGCCGGTTCGGGCGTTTTCCACACCGGTCCCGCCCATCAGATCCATGACCGAAACCTGGAGAAGGTCGTTGCGGCTGATAACATAATCGACGGCATATGCCTTCCGATCCGCCTCTTTGACGTCTTCGGCCCCGGCGAACTCCATGTCCGCCTCGTCAATGGGATCGATGCTCTTGAGGATGGGCACCACCAGACGCGGGCCCTGGTTCCGCGCCACTACCGACTGGTCGAGGAAGCTCTTGAAGCATCCGCCGCTGGTTAGAGGAAGGCAGGTCAGTGCCGCAAGCGCGGCGAGGTTCAGCATCCGACGTGAGTTCGACACCGTGCGCACGATGCGCTCCTTTCGAAAAGGTGGAGCTGTGTGAATCAATCCCCAGTCACGCCGAACCGATCGGCTTGATGAGACTGCCACAACTTGTCCCGATTGTGGCAACTTGGGGATTCACTTCTGATAGGTTGGCATGACTGGCCGCCGCGCTGGGAACCGCCAAGCGCGCGCCGAGACGCATCCAATGCCAGCCTGGCACTGGGGCGGCCCGATCTGCTGGAACGGCCATGAACCGCCGTGACGCTGCCCAAGCACGGCAGGCGTCCTGGCGGACCCGCACCGACAGTCTCTTCCGGAGGCCGACAGGCGTCGACCTGAAGGTAATCTACTCCCGCGCCGGGAATTTGCAAGCGGATTCCCACGTTCATACCAATCCTTCATGGCGACGGGGAACGATCCCCGCCTGTTATCGACTTGAATCTCACATCGGATCGACTAAGTCCTTCCTTCAGACGAATTTGCTTCTCTGTTGAATTTCCTCAAGGAATAGCCGATAAAAGAATTACGTTAACGTGTATGGTAGGACGGTGACCTCGTGGGTATCCTACTTTGACAACTCATGAGCCAGATGACTCTTGAACAAATCGAGCAGAACCACGGCGCCAATCCGCATCGCGCGGAACTGATCAAGCAGCTGCGCGAGGAGCTGGATTACTGGAAGACCATCAGCGCCTCCCTCCGCGTCTGGCTCTTCGGCCCGTTTCTGGGGCTTGCGGAAGCGCCCGATGTCATCAACGTTCTGCTGATTGCCGTGCTCAAGCCGGCCGACGCCAACGCCCCGCGCCGCGTCCGCCGGCCGCAGATACAGGTCCATTTCCGCCTGGGCAAGGAACTGGTGGACAAGGCCGAGATGGTCCGCACCTTCAACTCGCTGCCCCAGAACCTCGAGAACAACCTGAAGCTCGACCCCGAGCGCGTGGTCGAACTGACGCTGGCGTGAGAAGTGGTCTGCCCCAATCCTGTTCGGCTCGCCATTTGCAACCCGAAGAAATCGACAGATTAGCCATGTGTTAGGCTTGCGCCCGGCCG
>JBIOJL010000056.1:0-19588 GCA_044450885.1 Tepidisphaerales bacterium | reverse complement strand
GGTCAAGGGGGTGGGAGTCGGCGAGATAACCCACCTGGATGGCACGGAGGCGGGCGGTGATTTCGGGGCCGTAGAGCAGCAGGCTCAATTCGAAGTTGAGGTTGAAGCTGCGCACGTCGAGGTTGGCCGAGCCGAACAGGGCGAAGGCGTCGTCGATGGTCGTGGTCTTGGCGTGCAGCAGGCCGGGGCGGTAGAGGTGGATGGCGATGCCGGCATCCAGCAGTCGCGCAAAGTGCGCCCGGCCGGCGGCGGCGGTGAAGATGTGGTCGGGGCGCTCGGGGAGAATCAGGGCCACATCCACGCCACGGTCGGCCGCCATCAGCAGCGCTACCAATGTGGTCTCGTCGGGCACAAAGTAGGGCGTGGTCAGGATCAGCCGGCTGCGGGCGGACTGAATGGCGGCCAGCAGCAGGCGGCGGTAGGTCTCGCCGGGGGCGCTGGGGCCGGTGGGCACCACCTGCATGGGCGTGCCGCCCGGGGTTTCGGCCGGGCGCGGCAGCGTCGGGGCATCGAGGACCTGTCCGGTTTCGACGGCCCAGTCCTCGGCGAAGACGATGGAGAGTTCGTCGACGACGGGGCCGGTGAACCGGCCGGTGAGGTCGACCCAGGGCGCGCCGCGGCGGCCGCCGTAGTCGGGGTTGACGAGATTGTGGCTGCCGGCGTAGGCGATGGTGCTATCGAGGATGGCGAGCTTGCGATGATTGCGGAGGTCCATGCGCGGCAGGCGGCGCTGGATGGGCGCCACCGGCAACGCCGCGGCGACCTCCACGCCCGCGGCCCGCAGCCGCCGGGCCAGGGCTCGGCGGTGGAAAAAGACCCGCGAGGCGACGGCGTCGACCAGCACGCGGCAGGCGATGCCGCGCCCGGCCGCCCGCTCCAGCGCGGCCGCGACGCGCTCGCCGGTGCCATCCGGCGCGAAGATGTAGTAGAGCAGGTACACCTGCGACCTGGCCGCGTCGATATCGGCGACGAGCCGGTCGACCATGGTCGAGGACTCGGGCAGGAACTCGACGGAGTTGTCGCCCAGCACCGGCAGGCCGCTGATCTTCTCGGCCTGGAGCACCATGGGTTCGTACGGCGCCTGGAGGTCGAGGACGGCATCGCGGTGCTGTTGCTGGAGGTCGCGGGCACCCGAGCGGAACTGCGACATCAGGGCCCGGTGGCGCGCGGTTCGCCGCGGACCGAGCCGGGTTTCGCCGATGGCGGCGTAGAGCGTGAGCCCGATGTACGGATGGAGAAAGATGATGCCGAGCCAGGCGATGGACGCGCCCGGTGCCATCTGCCGGGCGAGGATGGCCGGCACCATGACGATGCGGATGATCCAGGCGATGATGAAGTAGGTGGTGAGCCAGGACATGATGAGCGGGAGGCAGTTTACCCGGTGACGGGAGGCATGCCCAGAGGGTCCACGACCGTCATTGCGGCGGTCCGCCGAGACTCGTCATGCTGAACGAAGTGAAGCATCTCTGCTCTTGGCCGCCGCGAACGCCGTTTCATCGTGGAACCTCATCCGTGGCGGGAACGCGGAGATTCCTCGCTATGCTCGGAATGACCGACCGCGTCATGCAGGGCGAAGCGAAGCATCTCCACCCCGAATACGGCGCGCGGTCAATTCGCACAGACCCTGCATCCAGACGCGGAGATTCCTCGCTGCGCCCGGAATGACGGACCGCATCCTGAACCAGGCCGAAAAACAAAACACCAACAACGTGCATCAAATAACCTATCATCCGGTATCCGCGCGTGGCTTGGCGCTCCGTGGCCGGTCGGGGGTGCTGGTTTTCTTTCTTGACTCGCTGCGGTCGCGGGCTATCATCGAATCGTGGCTTTGCGCAGTCACTATGTTCGCACTTTGCTTGCCTGCTGGATCGGTGCTTCCCTCGGGTTGGGGATCCCCGCACACCATCACGACCACCATCCCCCATCAACGGAGAGTTGCGCCGCGGGGTGCCCGTGCGGGGGAGCCGATCAAAGCCACGGGCAGCGCGGTCATCCGGACGACCATTCCGACTGCCCCATATGCCAACTGGCCACCAACCTGAGCGTCGCGCCCGTGCTGGCGCCGGTTACACTCCGCCCGGAGTTGCTGACCGTGCAACGGGTGGTTGAGTCGCCGACACCGGTGCGCGTCGCCATGACGCTTGTTCTCCACAGTCGCGCTCCGCCCGCCGTCTGAGTTTCCCAATCCGCATCCTGTTGTCTGAATTGTGCCGTATGCGCACCCATTGAGCGCGTGCCCCGGACGGCGTCTGTTTCCTGACACCCGGTGTCACTTTGGATTCAGCCGCCGCCCTGCCCGCACCCACTGGATGCCATCGGCGTTCGAAAGTCCAAGCGCTGAGCGCGCCCTGAGCCGCCTGGCGAGGCTGCCATTCGGCGCGCTTGCATCAAATCCGCCGCCACGAGGAGCACAGAGAATGTCAATCAAGAGTTTTATTGTTGTTTGTTCGATCCTGGTCGGTGCCGCCACCGCGGCAAAGGCCGACTTCGACATTTCCCCCGGCGCTGCCGGCGGCGCGTTGAACACCAACGCGTTCGAAGACGCCACCAGCACGTTCGTCGGCAATGTCCGCGTCTTCCATTTTCAACTCGGTAACGATGGCCCGTTCTTTGCCCAGGATCCCGGCTTCCATCCGCAGCCCGGCCAGGGTATCCCCGGCGGCAATCTCCTGAGCATAACGATCGGCTCACCGCTGCAATTCTGGGATGGGACCGGCCCGGTCGCGTTCGGAGCGCTGGCCAACGGCGAGACACTCAAGCTGCAGAACGGCAGCTTTTCCCTGGCGATCGGCGCGGCCGCCCCGGCCGGTTCGCTCAACATCGCCACCACCGACGCCTTCGGAGAGTTCGACCACCACCTGGGCTCGACCCTGATGGGCTCGGGGACCAGCGACCCGACCGACGGGGTGTACCTGACCTCCTTCATTCTCCACAACCCGAACGGCACGCTTCTGGATTCGCAGCCGTTCTACATCATTTACGACAACAACCTGACGGATGACCAGGTGAACGAGGCGACGGTGGCCGTGCGCGACGCATTGGCCCCGGGCACGAATGTGGCGGGCGTGCCCGAACCGGGCAGTCTCCTGATCATGAGCGTGGCCGGATTGGGCTTCCTGCGCCGCCGCCGGCTCTGACTGCGGCAGGTATGCCGCGACGCCGGCGAGCGCTCCACCACGAGCCGGCCCCGCCCGCAATGGAGGGGCCGGCCGTGTCCGCACGATCCGCGAAAGGAATCAACGACACTTGGAGCTGAAGTCATGCAACAAGAAAGACACACGGAATGTGACGGCCGGCGGCGCGCGTTCACGCTGGTCGAGCTGTTGGTCGTGATTGGCATCATAGCGCTGTTGATCTCGGTGCTTCTGCCCGCGCTCTCCAGGGCCAGGGCGTCGGCCGCCCGCGCCAAGTGCCTGAGCAACATCCGCAACATGGAGCTGGCCCAGGTGATGTACTGCAACGATAACCACAACTATCTCATTCAGGCCGGTTTTGGGCACGGCGGCGTGGCCAACGAGGACGACATTGCCTGGTTCAACACGTTGCAGAAATACTACCAGCAGAAATTGCTGGTGCGCTGCCCGAGTGATGACAGCCAGTTCTGGCCCCCGGGACCGCCCGTCCCGAACAGCGGAGGCAACCAGTACCGGCAGACCAGCTACGGAATCAACGATTTTCTGGACGTCAACCTCTGTCCGTGGGGCCCGGACTTCGTGGTGGGCGACGTGTACGCGAAGATCACGCAGATCCGCCGCACCTCGGCCACGATCCAGTTTCTGGAGATGACCTACGACGGCGATTTCGCCGGGTCGGACCACGTCCATGTCGAGAACTGGGTGGGCAACAACGTGCCCGCCGCGGCCGCGAAGAACGTGCAGATCGGCGCCCACGGCGGGCCGCGCATTGCCTGGGATTCCATGGCGAATTACGGCTTCCTCGACGGGCACGCCGAGAGCCTGCGCTTCCGCGACGTGTTCGAATCGATCCACAAGAACAAACTCGATCCGGATATAGCCCAATGAGATATTTATATACTACATATTCGTCAAGAATGTGGTCTTTCCACTGGGTACAAGCGAATCGCGCGCTCGCACTGGTGTGTGTCGCCGGCGCTCTCCTGGCGGGCAGGCTCACCGCGGCGGCGCAGTCTTTCCAGGCGAGCGGCAGCGACGTGGTGCCCAGCATTTCCGGCAGCAAAGTCGTCACCAGCGCACACCTGGACGCCACCGGCGCGGATACCCCGAACGTCCGTGTCTTCGGCTACAGTTTTCAGGCGGACCCGCTCGATCCGTACTTCACCCAGGATCCCGGCTTCAATGCGCCGGTGAGCGCGCTGCCGCCCGGTACGCTGTTCGGCTTCAACGTCGTCGGCGGACTGGGCTACTGGGTCGGCTCCGGCGAGGTGAACTTCACCCTGCCGCCCAACAACGAAAGCCTCCTGTACAACTTCGGCATCTCCAACGTCACGGTGACCGGGGCCGGCACCGACCAGCCCGGCTTCACCATCGGCAGGGTCGCGAGCAACGGCGCGCTCCACAAGCACCTCAACGCGTTCCTTCAAGGGTCCAACGGCACGTCCGACCCTTCCACCGGTGGAATCTTCGATACCGGCATCTACACCACGAGTTTCACGCTGAACAACACCGGCGCGGCCGACTCCGATCCAATCTACCTGGTCTACGACAACGGGCTCGACTCAGGCTCGCTCGATCGCGCCAAGTTCCGCATTCGCAATTTCTCCGCCCCCGGGACCCATCTTGCCGGGACGCTTAACAACCTGGTCGGCCTGTCGCCGCTTCCGGGCGAGAGCAATCTGGCATCCGGCGGCCAAATCACCGTGACCGGCAGCAATGACCGGTACGTCTCGCAGATCAACACGCTGACCAGCCCGCAAGGCATCGGCAGTGTCGTGATCAACCACCTGACGTCGGACGCCCGAAGCCTGGTCATGCTCTGGCTCAACGGCAGCAGCGGCGATATCAGTTCGCTGATTGCCTCCCTCGCCGGCCAGTCTGGCTACGACATCGCCCCCGCCAGTGCCACCGCCGGCGATCCGCTCTACACGGATGTACAGGTGATGCAACGGTTCTACCCCGGCTTTGCCGCGTTGCTCGCGTTCAATCCGACGGCCAACAATGGTGCGTTCACCTGGGATTTCTCGGGCTCGACCGTTCGAGATGCGCTCGGCGGCATCACCTCGTTCAACGTGACCGTGAACCAGGCGGCGGCATTGCCCGAGCCGGGCCCGCAATGGGCGGCCGCCGGCAGCGGCAGTTGGCCGGCCGCCGGGAACTGGATTGGCGGCGTGCCGGCGACGTCGGCGCGTTTCCTGGGACTGATCAACACTCCAGCCACGATTCTCCTCGACGGGCCCCGAGTGGTGCAGGGTCTGCGATTCGACAACCCGACGTATTCGTACACGCTGGCAGCAGGCGCAGGTGGAACGCTGACCTTGAACAATGGGCCGAACCCCGTCGCCATCGACGTCATCACCGGCACCCATACGATTGCAGCGCCGCTGACACTGGCGGGCGATGCCAATGTGACGATCGGAACCGGGGCGGATCTGAAGATCACCGGCACGCTCGCGGCAGCCGGAAAGACCATCACCAAGCTCGGGGCCGGAAGATTGGAGTTGCCGGAAGTGTCGGGAGTGTCGCTGGCGGTGAGCGCCGGGTCCGTGGCGGCGCTGCCGGGCGACGTGTTGCTCGATGTGAATGGGCTGAGCGTGGCCGCCGGCGCTGTACTCGACCTCGGCACCAGCAGCATGGTGATCCGTTACAGTGGGGCATCGCCGTATGCATATTACCGGGACCTGATCCGCACGCACGCCATCTTCACGTCGCAGAACCATGTCTCGGGGACTGACGAGGCTCTGGCACTGGTGGACAACGAGATGATCCACGCGATCGACTGGCATGGAAGATCGATCTCGGACGGAGTGAACTTCGGGCAGTTGCTGGCCGTGTATACGTATGCCGGCGACGTCAACCTCGACGGCCAGGTGGATCAGCGGGACTACCTCAATGTCATCGCCAACATGGGCAAGACCGGCGCGACCTGGCTTGATGGAGACGTCGACGGCGACGGGGTGGTCACCCTGGCGGACCTCGAGATCGTCGAGCAGCACCTCGGGGCCGGCAGTGGTGGCAGCCTTGGAAGCCCGCTCGCGGCCCTGTTCGGGCCGGATGCGGTGGCCGACCCTGTCACACAGCAGGCGGGAATTCCCTTCGAGACAGCCGTGCCCGAGCCGATATCGTGCGGATTGCTGGCGATTGGGGCGGTGTACGTGCTGGGCAGAAGACGATCGAATCGTTGTCTTGGCGTGTTGCAACGCGTGACGCGCGGTTGCGGCGATGCACATCCGGTGTGTGACCGCGGTATGATGTAATGTGAAACGTGCCTGAAGGAGAAGTCTGATGGCCTTGGAACTGACCGACTTGAAGAAAGCCTTTTTCAGCCCCGACGGGACGGTGTCGCCCATCATCGACATCCCCCGCCTGCGGATCGAGCCGCGCCAGCAGGTGGCGCTGGTGGGCAGTTCCGGGTCGGGCAAGACCACGCTGCTGCATCTCATCGCCGGTATTCTCACGCCCGATTCGGGGTCGGTCGTGTTCACCGATTCACCGCGCGGTGCTCCGGCAGGCCCGCCGGCCGTGCCGACGACAGGAGCGCCGATCCTCGAGTACCGCGGCGCGCCCGTCGGACTGCCGGCCGGCACGGCCTATTGTGTCTCCCACATGTCCGAGGCCCAGCGCGACGTCTTCCGCGGGCGCTTTGTCGGCTACATCTTCCAGACGCACCACCTGCTCGGCGGGCTGACGGCATTAGAGAACGTGCTCCTGGGAATGAGCTTCACCGGGCGGCCGGCCGATCGGGCCTGGGCCAGGCACCTGTTGACGGAGGTCGGTCTCGCCGATCGTCTGGACTATCGCCCGGCCAAGCTTTCGGTCGGGCAGCAGCAGCGCGTGGCCGTCGCCCGGGCCCTGGCAAACCGCCCGGCCATCGTGCTGGCCGACGAGCCGACCGGCTCGCTCGACGCGGTCAACGCCAAACAGGTCGTCCAGCTCATCCGCTCGCTCTGCACGGAGGTGGGGGCGATGCTGCTGCTGGTCAGCCACGACCCGGCCGTCACCGGACAGTTTGAAACGGTCATCCAACTGACGGACATCAACCGTGCGGCGGCCGGGACAACCGCAGCATCCGGAGGGCCGCTCCCATGATGACCTTCCTCAGGAATGTGTGGTTCCGCCGATGCCTGAGACTGGCAGTTGTCTGGCCTCTGGTGCATGTCAACGCATATGCCCTGATCGCGGTCATTTGCACCGCCATGGAGGATGTGTCGATCGACGATTTCATGGCAGACTGGCGGGGGCGCTTGTTCCGGGGCCTCGTGCCGCTGGTGGCCTTGGGACTCTGCTGGCTGATCGAGCCCCTGCTGAGAGAAACCGACATCCCTCTCACGCTCAAGCAAATGCGCCAGCGGTTTCTCTCCAGCACGCTGACGATTTTGTCCGTCATGCTCGGCGTGGGGCTGGCGATTGCGGTCATGCTCTTCCAGCGCGAAAGCGAGAAGCTGTTCGGCCAGAGCGATTTCGGCTACGACGTCATCGTCGGCCCGCCCAAGGGCTCGCCGCTGCAGCTCACGCTCAATACCGTTTACCACCTCGACGTCAGCCCCGGCCTGATTCCGTATGAACTCTACGAGGAGATGTCGCGCGACATCCCGCCGATTCCCGGGAAGCGCGACTACCGGCCGTTTATCCGCAGCGCCGTCCCCTTTATGGTGGGCGACAGCTTTGCGGGGCGCCGAATCGTGGGCACCTCGCCCCAGATGTTCGCGGTGGACGACAACGGGCAGCCAATCACCAAGAACCCATTCCAGTATCGCGTCGACAAGAGTTTCGAATTGGCCGCGGGCCGGGTGTTCGCTCCCCGCAAGTTCGAGGCGGTCATCGGCAGCGATGTGGCCGAGAAGCTGCACCTCAAGCTGTACGACGACAAGCTCAGCGAAGACCAAAACGAGAAGCAGGGCGGGGCGTTCCGGGCGACGCACGGCATGCCCCGTGCGAGCGAGACGCCCGATATCCACAAACCGCGCTGGCACATCGTGGGCATCCTCAAGCCGACGCACACGGCCGCCGACCGGGTGCTGTATGTCCCGTTTATCAGCCTCTACGCCATTGCCGAGCATCTGGATGCGATGATCGAACAGGCGGCCATGAAGGCCGGGATCGACCTGTCGAAGATTCCGCCGGACAGACTGGATGACGTGCTGCGGCGATTCGGTTTCGATCCGGCGAAGGTCCCCGAGCGGGTCAAGGCGAAGTTCAAGATCAAGTCGGCGAGAACACGTCCGACGACGGCCCCGAAGGATATCGGCGAGTTGCTGCAGGATGCCGCGCTCCCGGCGGCAGCAAAGGCAACGCCCGAGCAGCACGAAGAGGATGAGGATGCGTTCAAGTTCGACGCCGATGGCAACATCATCCCGGACCTGCCCAAAGAGGAATGGGAACTGTCGGCGATCCTGGTTCGTTCCAAGGGCTCCATTGCCGCCATGCAGCTCGTGTACCAGTTCAAGGTCATCGACAACCGCGCCACCGCCGCGGCCCCGGCCATGGTCATGCGCGACTTCTTCGACACCTTCCTGAAGGGTTCCAGCCTGCTGCTGCTGGCGATCTCGGGGCTGGTGACGATCGTGGCGGCCGTGTCGATCCTGGTGAGCATCTACAACTCCGTCGTCGCCCGGCGGAGAGAGATCGCCATCCTGCGGGCCCTGGGCGCCACGCGGCTGCGGGTGCTGCTGCTGATCTGCGGTGAGGCGGCCATCATCGGCGCTGCCGGCGGAATCCTGGGCGTGGTCCTGGGTCACGCCCTGGGCTTCGGCGGGTCGGTGTTTATCGAGAAACTGGTGGGACAAGAGATCAATTGGATCGCGACAAGCCCGTTCGAGTGGCTATACTTGGAACTGGTCATACTGCTGTCGGCCCTGGCCGGGCTGGTGCCCGCGCTGGTGGCTTACCGCACGCCTGTCGCGACGAACCTTGTGGCGGGATGACCCGCGCGGTATCCGGGTGCCACGGCTTGTTCGTAGTACCGCCTTGAGGCGGTCTGAAGAGCCGCCTGAAGGCGGTACTACGAACGTGACCGCGAAGCACGGCTTGCAGTAGACAAGCCGTGGCACCCAGAATGACGTCGGGACGTTGTTATGATCCGGTTCCTTCGAGGAAGTTGAACATGCGAAAACAATCGGCGATCACGCTCGCACTCGTCATCGCGCTGCTGGCGGTTGTCTCGATCCCGGCGCCGTCGCAGGATGCCAAAGAGAACAAGGACGAACAGACCGTCGTCCGCATGGAGAAGAACGCAAATATTGCATTCGACCGCCAGAGCTACACCCAGGCGCTGGCGCTCTATCAGAAGCTGTTGACGATGTTGCCCAAGGGGTCGGAGAAGATCAAGCCGATCGAGGAAAAGGTGCGCGTGTGCCAGAAGGCACTGGCGGATCAACTGCTGGCCAACCCGCAACTCATTCCGGGCAACACCGCGGACCCGGTGGCGACCAGCCCCGAGGAGCGCAAGGCACATGTGAAGCCGAAGGATGGCGGTGTCTACGAGATTTCCATCAAACAACTCGGCAACTTCGACTACGACGCCGAGAAGGGCGGGAACATCCCCAAGGATGTGGTCGATCTCACCGGCATCAAGATTCGCACGCGCGGGTTCATGCTTCCCCTGGACCAGGCCGACCGCATTACCGAGTTCGCGCTGGTGCCGAGCCTGTTCGCCTGTTGTTTCGGCCAGCCGCCGCAGGTGCAGCACACGCTGGTCGTTCGCACGCCCAAGGGAAAAGCGGTAAACTACTTTCCCGACGAGATCGTGGTTGAAGGAACGCTGAGCGTGACCGAGCGTAAGGAAGACGGGCTGGTTGTCAGCCTTTTCGAGATTGCCTGCACCAGCGTCAAGCCGGCCCCGCCGTCCAAGCCGCAGTGAGGAACGTGCCATGACCACCCAGATAAGCCCATCCATTCAGTTGCCGTGGTCGCAGCGGATCAACTTCCGGCTGTGGATCCTGCTGGGCATCGTGGCCGTCGCCGTGGGAACGCCGATCTACTGGGGGCTGCAACTGTACCTGACCGGCGGCATCATGGCCGGCTCGGACGAGAAGGGCGAACTTCTGCGGGTGGACCTGAAATCCATGAGCCTGTTTGACATGGACCAGAAGACGGCCGAGAACACGGACATTCCCAGGAAATGGCGGGACTTGGACGGCAAACGAGTGGAGCTGGCGGGCGAAATGTATCTGGGCAACCAGGCCGGCGACTACGTCACGCGGTTCGACCTGGTGTTTTCGATCATGAAGTGCTGTGTCACCAGTTCGCCCAAGGTGCAGCACTTCGTGAAGTGCAGCGTGCCGTCGGGCAGGCCGCCGGTGAGGTATTACAGCAATCTGGTGTGCGTGAAGGGGATCCTCCACGTGAGCATCGAGCCGGACCCGGAGGGAGGACTTATCCATTCGGTCTACCGTCTGGATGTTGAAAGCCTGCGCCCGGGGTAGTGGCGACGTTCACTGAAACAATTCCATCTGTCCCCGCTCCACGCGCCGGAAGAGATCCGTCCGCAATTCCGGCCCGTCGTCGCTCAATCCCAACTGCCGACAGGTCATTTCAAACAACTCGCGCACCTGCTCGGCGAAGATGCCCTTGCCCTCGCGCCGCTCGTGGAAATTGCTGCTGTTCGTGCCGCCGCCGTGCATCTCGCGGATGCGGTTGAGCACCTTCTCCGCGCGGTCCGGCCGGTGCCGCTGGAGCCAGGCCGTGAACAACTGCTCGACCTGGCCCGGCAGACGCACGGGCTGAAGTCCGGCGTACTTCACCCCCGCCGCGGCCGCCGCGCGCAGGATCGACGCGACTTCGTGGTCGGTCAGTCCCGGTATCATCGGCGAGACCAACACGCCCACGCTGACGCCGGCGGCCGCGAGTTTCTCGATGGCCGCCAGGCGGTTTCGCGGCACGCTGGTGCGCGGCTCGAGCACGCGGACCAGGCCGGCGTCGAGCGTGGTGATCGACAGGTAGACGGCCGTGAGTTGCTGCTTCGCGGCCTGCGCGAGGATGTCGAGGTCGCGGGTGATGAGCTGGTTTTTGGTGATGAGCGTGAACGGGTTGCGGAACTCGGCCAGGACTTGCAGGCACTGCCGCGTGAGTTGGAGTTTCCGCTCGACCGGCTGATACGGATCGGTGGCCGTGCCGATGGCGATGCGCTTGGGTTTCCACGACCGCGCCGACAATTCCTTCCGCAGCAATTGCGGCGCATCCATCTTCACCATGATCTTCGTCTCGAAATCCAGCCCGGCCGAGAATCCGAGGTATTCATGCATGCAGCGGGCGAAGCAGTAGACGCAGCCATGCTCGCATCCGCGATACGGGTTGAGCGAGGCCTCAAAGGGAATATCCGGGCTGTCGTTGGTGGTGATGACCGAGCGCGTGGCGTCGCGCAAAAACTCCGTCCGCGCCGCCGGCCGATCTTCCGGCGGCAGGTCCGGGTCGGGAACAACCACCAGCCGCTCGAAGCGGTTGGTCGGATTCTCCGGCGTTCCTCGGCCTTTGATGGCGGGAGATTTCGGGTCGGCGGAGTCCATGGCCGGCGTGATTATAGTGCCGCCGACGCCCGTCGGCGGAATGTAGGGCAAACACCGCCGACGAGGGCGTCGGCGGCACATGGCATCACTTCTCGGCCGGGCGGGTGGTGCGGCCCAGGCGCAGCTTCATCGCCTCGAGCTGCGCCTGGCGCGAGTAGTCGATCGACTCGCCGAGGATGCGGGCCAGTTCCTGCGGGGCGTGGAAGCCCATGGAGTTTTCGGCCGCCACGAAGTCCAGCCGCCACTGCGCCTTGCGCTGCAGGTCGGCGATCTTCTTGAGTTGCGGATTGGCCGGGTCGTTGAAAACGGCCGCCCACAGCGCGGTCAGCTTCTTTTTCTTCTCGGCCTCGAGACTGGCCTTGGGATCCTTCTCGCAGAGTTCCTTGGCGAATGCCTCGGCGGCCGCGGCGCTCTTCTCATCGCTCTCCTTGCGGAGCAGTTTGATCTCGTCCAGCGCGGCCACCAGCGCCTGTCCGGCCCGCTGCAACAGGGCGAAATGGCGGTCCTGGATGCTCTCGACGCGGGCCTTGAGGTCGCTCTCGGGCGTGGCGTGGCATTGCTGGCACGAGCGATTGATCATCAGCAGCGGGCTCTGGATGTGGTGCTCGGAAATCTTCATCGAGCCTTCGCGTTTGTAGGGCATGTGGCAGTCGGCGCAGGCCACGCCGGCCTTGGAATGCGTGCCCTGGCTCCAGACCTCGAATTCCGGGTGCTGCGCCTTGAGCACTTTGGCGCCGGTCTCGGCGTGTACCCAGTCGTAGAACCGATCGCCCTTGAAGTAGCTCTTGACCTCCTCATCATTGTCCTTGATCTCGTCGCTGTCGTACCACGCCTCGATCTCCTCGACCTTCAGGCCCTTGTTCCAGGGGAAGAAGACCGTGACGCCCTTGCCGCAGTAGTACTCGACGTGGCACTGCGCGCAGACGAACGACCTCATTTCCTGCCGCGTGGCGTCGCGGTTGGGCTCGTAGCTGTCGTTGCCCTCGTGCTTCTTGAGGGCCTTGATGCCTTTGATGAACCCCGGCCGGGTGACGCGCAGCTCCATCGTTTTGGGATCGTGGCAGTCGACGCAGCCCACCGGGTGGGCCTTCTTGTCGGGGCTCAGTTTCTCAAGCTGCTCGTGCGCAACCCAGTAATCGAGCCTGCCCACTTCCTTCAGGCCCTGCTCGATCTGTCTGGCCTCGGTGTCGTTGGGCAGGGCCTTCCTGCCCAGATCGCGGTAGAGCGGCATGATCGAAGCGTGGCAGTGCAGGCAGTTGCCCGATTGCTTGGCTTCCTCGGGCTTGTTGCGATCGGTATGTTCCTGATCGTAAAGCATGAAAGCATGCCCGCGGCGGTCGCGGTAGTCGATGCCGAACAGGTACCCCGAGAACATCCGGGTCAGCCAGGGAAACGCCTTCGCCTTCTGCGACGGGGGATCGCTCTCGCCGCCGGATACGCCGCCGCCGTACTTGGTGTGCGTCGGGGTGCTGGTGCGGAGGTAGCCGTCGTATTCCTTGGGCCAGTTCGTGCCCCAGGTTTTCGCGTCGACCGTGTTCTCGTCGACGTCCACGAGCTTGAGGAACGGGCTGCGTCCCTCTTCCTTGCGCTCGTTGATGTTGGTCAGCAGGGCGGCGATGCCGGCGGTGATGGCTGCCGTCACCAGCATGACGCCGACGAGCTTGCCGGTGCCGGATGGTGTCTGGTTTTCCTGTGTCATGTCGGTGTCTCCCGCGGAGTGACAGTTTGTGGTTTCTAGCGTCGCGGTCCGTGGCCCACGTAGGCGTGGCAGTGTACGCAGCGGACCTCGCCCCTGGCCGAGCTGGCGCTGTTCACCAGTTCGTGGACCAGCCCGCCGTGGCAGCGCACGCAGTTTTCCTGGAGAATCTCGCCGCTGCGGGTCTTGATCATGATCGGCTCATGGAAATCCTGAAACGTGAAGCCCTTGGAATGGCGGTAGCCGTTGTCGGCCTTGGCGATGAGCTTGGGGACGATCTCGTGCGGCAGGTGGCAGTCGACGCAGACGGCGTTGGCGTGGTGGCTGCTCTTGCGCCAGGCGTCGTACTCGTCGCGCATGATGTGGCAGTTGGCGCAGGCTTTGGGGTCCTTGCTGAAATACGACAGCCCTTCGGCGTAGTTGAAGGTGTAGAGGCCCAGCCCCAGCATGACGCCGGCCATCGCGGCGACGACCACCATGAGTTTCCCGGATTTGCCTGGGAACGACGGTTTCCTCATCGGGCGCGAATATAACGCGGGCAGGAGGGGATTCAAGATGACCGATGCGCCGCGATGGATTCCCGACCGGAACGACGGCCGCGATTCGGTGGATGCACGGCTTGTTCGTAGTACCGCCTTCAGGCGGTCTGAAGAGCCGCCTAAAGGCGGTACTACGAACGTGGCCGTGGCACCCGGAGCGGGAAGCCTGGCAGTTGGTGATGCACCGGCCTACGCCGCGGCAGCCTGCGGCTTGACCGTGAACACCTTCACGCAATTGCGCCCGCCGTGTTTGGCCGCGTACACCCCCATGTCGGCGGCCTTGATGAGTTGGGACGGGTGTTTGAACGGCAGATCCTTGTCGACGGTGGCCACGCCGATGGAAATCGTGACGGGGACCTCGCCCGACTCCGTGGACAGCGGCCGGGCGGCAATGGCCCGGCGCAGGCTCTCGGCAATGGCCGCCGCCGTGGCCCGCGATGTCGCCGGCAGGACCAGGACCATTTCTTCGCCGCCGTAGCGGGCGGCCAGGTCTTGGGCGCGGGCGGCGCCCCTGAGCAGGCGTCCGAGAATCCGCAGCACCTCGTCCCCCGTCTGGTGGCCGCGCGCATCGTTGATCGACTTGAACTTGTCGACGTCGATCATCAGCATCGACAGCGGCTTGCCCGTCTGTGCGGCCGCCACAAACTGCTCGGACATGAACCGGTCGAAGGTGGCGCGGTTGGCGAGCCCGGTCAGTCCGTCCGTCGTCGCCGCCACCTTGAGCTGCAGGTTCTGCTGTTCGAGGCTGGCGGCCTGCTGCTGCGTGCGGAGCGTCAGCTCGACGAGCGTTTCGTTGGCCTTCTTGAGGATCGACTCGTAGCTGATCGAGGTGATGCTGATCTCGAACATCGGCGCCACCTCGCGGGTCCGGTTGCAGATGTCGTTGAGCATCGCGTCGCACTCGGGCTCGGAAATATGATACTTCCCCAGGCAGAACCTGCGGACATCGCGGATTGCCCCCGCGGCATCCTGCGAGACGAACACGTCGGCGCAGCGGCCGGACAGGCTGACCACCTCCACCAGCTTCCGCAGCGCCGGTTCCGTGACCGGCGCTTCGTCGCAACGGTGGTGCCAGGCCATCGGCAAAGCCAGCAGCGGGGGCAGCTTCCACTGCTCGGCCATGTGCCCCGACACCTCGGCGTGCGTGGTGCCCAGAACTTCCTGTTCCTTCTGGCAGAGGTCCTGGTGCGAGGCGACCTGGGCGTGGATCTTCCCGTACTGTTCCCCGAGGACCTGGTCCAGCACCAGCATGCCGATGTCCTGCAGCAGCGCCGCCAGGAAGCACTCTTCCTGCTGCAGCAGTTGCAGCTTGCCCGCGATCATCCGCGCGGCCGTCGCCGCGTAGACGCTGCGGCGCCAGTATTCCAGGTGCCGGAAGCCCTTGGTCCGGGTCTCGGCCAGGTTGGAAACCAGCGAGAATCCGAGGACCAGCGTCTTCACCGATTGCAGGCCCAAAATCACCAGGGCATGGTTGATCGTGCCCACGCTCTGGCTGAGCGCGTAGAAGCTGGAATTGACCGTCTTGAGGATCTTCGAGGAAAGGGCCGGATCCTTCATGATGATCCGGGCGACTTCCGAGGTGTCCGAATGCTCGGCCCGCGCCAACTCGAGGACGCGCAGGGCGATGGCCGGCAGCGTCGGCAGGCTGGGGCACTCGCGGATCTTCTCGAGGAGCTTGGCGTCCATATCTCTCCCAAACGGGGCTGGTCTACGGGGATACCGATTCCCGCATGTTGAGGAATCGGCTTGGCGCGCGGGTGACTTTCTGTGTTTGTTTTCGCGGACGTGACCAAGTGTGGACCGAGAACACGCGCGATCCGTGCGACAGGTGACGCGGTTTTCAGCCCCGTCAGGGGCGGCACATGTTGGCCCACGGCGTGAGCCGTGGGAAACTGAGCCGAGAATAATCATGAGCCCCGAAGGGGCGATACAAGCGTTCTTTCGCCCCTGCGGGGCTTGGGGATCCCACGCGACCATCGTTCCCCATGGCTGGCGCGCTGGCGCCGTGGGCTAGCATCTATTGCCCCTACGGGGCTTGGGGCAATCGCCGGGCTATTGCGCCGTTTTGAGCAGCTCCCCGATCTGCTTGTCCAGCTCGTCGAGGCTGCCGCCGAAGCCGATGTGAACGTGCTTGACGGTGCCGTCGGGTCCGATAACCACCGTGGTCGGCAATCCGGTCACATGGTACTTGTTGCCCACAATCCCCTGGAGATCCAATAATGGCGTCACGGTCAGCTTGTTGGCTTCGACAAACTGCGTCACCTTTTCCTTGGACTCCTTCTCGTCGACGATGAACACCTTGAGGCCGGCGCCCTTGTGCTTCTCGTAGATCGCGTTGAGGTGGGGCATGGCCGCCCGGCAGGGACCGCACCACGTCGCCCAGAAATCCAGCACCACCACCGATCCCTTCAGGTCCGACAGTTTCACGGTATTTCCCGCGAGGTCTTCCAGCGCCAGGTCGGGCGCGGGTTGGCCCACCAGCGCATTGGGAGCGCCGCCGGCCCCGTCGTCGGCCACCGCCATCTCGCTCATCTCGCGCGTGCCCGCCGGCACGGTGAATGCAAACGCCTCGCTCCGCAACTCGGCGCCCGGCTTGATCGTCCCATAACTCACCGTATATCGCACATCCTTGATGTCCGGCCGGCCGTCCTTGTGTACCGAGGCCGTCATGTCCACCGTCATCTCCCGGATCAGTTGCGTCGTCTTCTCGAACTTCAGTTCCGCCGGCGAATCGGGGTCGCTCAGTTGTACCTTGAGCACCAGGCAGTCGGCCGCGCCGGCCTTCGCCTCGCCGCCCAGCTCGATCTTCTTCGCCAGCCGGCGCAGCAGTTGTCCCGCGTTGTCGGTCAGCGCCAGCGCCAGCCCCGGATCCTGCAACAGCAGGATCTGCCGCTGTGATTCGCTGAGCTTCTCGAAGATATTCCGGCCATCGGGCACGTCGCTCTGCTCGAATGCCCTCTCGCGCTCGACGTAGAAGTAGGCTTTCTTCCCGGTGCCGATCACCAGCGGTTCATCCTTGGCCTCGTGCCGGAAGAATCCGGGAGCCAGGAAGCGCCCCGCGAACGTCGCCTCACGAACACGGTCTTGTCCGTCTTCGTTGAGTTGCATCCGCACCGTACCGGCCAGTTCCAGCGACTTCAGCTCGCTGTAGGCCGCCGTGATCCGGCCCAGGACCTCCTGAACCTCGGGAGAAACGTCCGCCATGGCCGCGGCCGGCCGGGTGGCGGGTCTGATCAGTGCGGCCGGCCGGGTTGTGGGCCTGATGAGCCGCATCTCGGCGGCGCAAAGACCTGGGGCGATGCCAAGCACGACAAAAAGCGGAATGAATCGCATGAGGGTCTCCGTGTTTGTACTACCGCCTTGTTCGTAGTACCGCCTTCAGGCGGTCTGTTCGTAGTACCGCCTTCAGGCGGGCTTGCAGGCAGTTGGTCCCGCCTTCCGGCAGTTCTCCCGAAAAGACCGGCTAAAGCCGGTACTACGAACGCACAGAATTGTAGCACCACAATCCTTCTGAACTGTTGGATGCGCCCGGCGACCGGGAGTTTCGCGCCTCCTGGCCGGGGGCGTGACCTTTCTGCCGGGAATCCGCATTTCGTAGCACAGGCGTCTCGCCTGTGTCGTGTCGGTACTCCGACACTCTGTCGTTGCCCGGGAAAATGGTTACCTCCTCGCCGGGCGAGCCCGCCCTGGCCCGATCATTAGCCGCGAAGGCGCGAAGAACACGAAGACAGATGCGAAGCCGGTCGAGTTGATCTTCTTTGCGTCTTCCTTCGCGCCTTCGCGATTTCGCGGCTAATTCATTGCCGTAACAACGAAGGCGAAAGAGTTCTGTCGCCCTCACGCCCCCGGCCGGTCGAATTCATCCCCCTTGAACGTGTTGCCCAGGTACTCCTCCTTCACCCGCGGATCCTTGATGATCTTGCGGGGCACGTCGTCCATGATCTTCTCGCCGTCGACGATGATCACCGCCCGGTCGCAGATGTGCAGGGCCTCGACGACCTTGTGTTCGGTGATGAGCACGCTCTTGCGGAACTCGTTCTTCAGCCGCTTGATCTCGTTCTGCAGGTCCTGGACCGCCAGCGGGTCCACCCCGGTGAACGGCTCATCCAGCAGGATGAGCTTGGGGTCGGAGCAGAGGGCGCGGCAGATTTCCAGTTTGCGGCGCTCGCCGCCGGAGAGGGTGTCGGCGCGCTGCCGCTTGAGCTTGATCAGCCCGTAATGCCCCAGCAGTTCCTCGGCCTTGCGGATGCGCTCCGAACGCCGCAGGTTGCGGGTTTCCAGCACCACCTGCATGTTCTGCCACACGGTCAGCCGGCGGAAATCGGATCGCTCCTGGGACAGGTAGCCGATCCCGCGCCGGGCCCGCTTGAACATGGGCAGGTGGGTGACATCCTGCCCGTCGAAGGCGACCGCCCCCGAGTCGGGACGGATCATCCCCATGATCATGCGGAAGGTGGTTGTCTTGCCGGCGCCGTTGCGCCCCAGTATGCCTACGATCTCCTCCTGATGAACAACGAAAGAGATCTGATTGACGACGACCCGGCCGTCGTAGCTCTTCACGAGTTTTGTGGCTTCGAGCAGGTTCATTGCAGTCCATCAAGAATACCCGCAACGGCGGCTCATGGCGAGCGCCCCTGCCGCGAACGCCGATGGGCGTGGCCACGGATTCGGGAGGGCCGTGCTTCTGCACGGCCGGAATGGTCGCGCCGCGAAACGGCCGCAGAGGACTGCGGCCCTCCCGGAACGATGGGCAGACCCTCGTCGATCGCGGCCACAGACATGTGGTTTGCCACGGAAGACGCGCAGCCCCGTTCCCAGGCACACCCGCACTCCCGCGATTACCCGCCAACGGGCGGGAAATACGTATCATCCGCGTGTGTGGAGGGCCTGTGGACAAAGGGAGTCGGGGCAAGCCGGGGCAAGCCGCCGCCCGCCCGACGGGCTTCCCGATCTTACAGAATGTTAACACCATGGGCCGTCCGCGACGCCCCATGGAGACCGGCCAAACGACTTATAACCACTGTGCTGGCACCATGTTACGATACTGTGAATCTGGGGTGTTCCGGGGTCGGTGGAGCAACTTTCCGAAAACGACGCAATGCCGGGCCGGGCGGGGGACACGAAAACCACCGACGGCCATAATTCCTATGAGATTTGTGGATAAGTTGGCCACAACATGTCCAGTGCGAGCGCGTATACGAGGGTTGGACCGGCCGATGATGTTGCCCGGTAACCGGGCCCGAGCCGGGGTGTTTACGGTTGCGGTGTACTGCTCACCGTGGGTGTCTGGTGGGTGATTCGCCAGCCGGAAAGAACGAGGTTGTTCTATGCCTCTGGGGAAGGTCAAGTGGTTCAACGATCAGAAGGGCTTCGGTTTCATCATGCCCGACGATGGAGGCGGTGACGTGATGGTTCATCACTCCGCCATCGACGGGGCCGGCTTCAAGACCCTCGATGACGGCGAAGCGGTGGAGTACGAGGCGGAAAAGGGCCCCAAAGGATTGAAGGCCACCAAGGTTCGACGGCTCGCCGCCGCCGCCAAGGTATAACGCCGCCCCTGAGTCTGTTCTGGACCCTGTATGTCAACCGCGCCGGCGCGGCGGTTCTGGTTTGTTTGCGCGAAGCACGGGGCGGAAATCCGAAACCCGAAACTCGAATGACGAATTAAATCCGAATGCCCAATGACGAAGCACGTCATCCGGCTCCCGGTATTGG
>JBIOJL010000055.1:0-19779 GCA_044450885.1 Tepidisphaerales bacterium | reverse complement strand
GCACGATCTGTATGGCCGCCACGCCGAGCCAGCCGCCGCCGAGGGCGCCGTTGAACTCCACGGTGATGTCGCTGGCGGTATTGCCGGTGAAGACGATGTAGTTCGAGCCTTTCGATGCCTTGGCGTCCGCGAGCGTTTTCGCTTCGGACTTCACGTGGTTCCCGCCCTGCCAGTTGAAATTGACGAAGCAGGTATCGGTCGGATCCACTTTGCCGGCCACCTTGTTGGCGACGGAGATCTTGGCGCTGCCTTGTCCACCGTTGTCACCGGCCGCGACATAGACGTAGACCGCGTAGTTCTTGTAGGGGATGCCCTTGACGGTGATCGTGGGGCTTTGCCAGATCATCCCCGACTGGAGAACGAGGTTCGTCTCCGTGAAGCCCCAGGAGGCCCCGTTGCTGGGCCAGGCTTGCGTCTCCGCCGTCGCGGTGACCGCAACGCTGGCGCCTTTGACTTCCTTGCCGGCGTTGTCATTGACCTTGGCAAGCGTGCCGCTGTTGTCGTGGCCATTGGCATCATCTTCGCTGACGGTCATGTTGTTCCAGTGGTCCTGGGCCACGGCCGCAACGCCGGCGCTCTGGGTGGCCGCCAGGGACTGGGCCTTGGCATCCTTGCCGACGAAATTGACTCCGATGCTCTCGGCATGGAGCGTGGCCGCGAGAGCGAGAACCAGGAGCGAGCAAATAGGGGGCAGCAATTTCATGGGATGACCTCCTTTAACGGGACATTGTGGTATTCGATCCTTGGCATGACGTTACCACTGGCGCGGAGCAGTGTAAAGAAGGGATCCACCTTCAACGTCGGATCGCGCTTGCACGAGCGGCCTTTCTTGCGGTAGGCTGTAGAGAACACCCTTTGTCTTCCGGGAGGCACTATGAGCATTCGATGGCGATGCAGCTGCGGGAAGAAGTTCACGGTGGCCGACGAACACGCGGGCAAGAAGGGCCGATGCCCCAAGTGTGGCGCAATCACGACGGTGCCCATGGTCCCCTCGCCGGAGCCCGAGCCGGAGGATGCCTACGGCCTGACCGAGGAGATTGAGCCTGCGGGGCCGGCACGGGAAATGGTTGAGGAATCGCCGCAGGCGGACACCGCGGGTCATCCCCGAACGGCGCCCGCGAGCGTCGGTGCCTTCGGTGTGGTGGCCGGGACACGCCGGGGACGGGGCCTTCGCGATTTCGCCTACGCGCTGCTCCTGCTGGCCCTGCTGCCGCTGGTGTATACCACTTTTCACGACAGGCCAAGCATCGCCGATCGCTTCAAGCAGTCGATCCAGGCGCATCCCGAGGTCGTGGACGACCTCAAGAAAATTGGCGACGACAGCCAGCTCACGCTCGACGGCCTGCTGGACCATTTCCCCGGCCACCGGCTCGATGGCGCGATGCTGGCCCGCGACAGTTTCGGCCACTGGGGCATCGCGCTGCTGTCGGCGGCCGCCTATTTCGCGCTGATGCTGCTGATCTTCCGCACGGCCCACCGTTACACGCGAAGCCTGCTCCTGTCGGGCCTGTTCACCGGAACGGTGGGGATCATCATGCTCATCCTCTTTCAATATGCCGCCGACTTCACGCAGGGCATGTGGGTCCGGGGCAGCGGCAAACTGACGATTCTCTTCTACATCGTCAAGTTCATCGGTTTCTCCTACCGATGCGCCGAAGACCCGTCCAACGGAATGCTCGCCAGCTTCTTCGGGTTCACTTTCGGCGTGGGCCTGTGCGAAGAACTCTGCAAGGTGATCCCGGTGCTGCGCGGCCTCTGTTCCCATCCGGAGGATATGAACTGGCGAAAGGCGTGCCTCTGGGGGCTGGCCTCCGGTGTCGGCTTTGGCGTGGCCGAGGGCATCATGTACAGCGGCCGTTACTACAACGGCATTCTCGGCGCCGACATCTACCTCGTCCGTTTCGCGTCCTGCGTGGCCCTGCACGCGATCTGGGCGGCCACGGCCGCGATCTTCCTCTATCGCAACCGCGCCACCGTCCTGAGCGCCGATTCGCTCTGGGGCATCATCGGCTATGCCCTGATGTTCTCGGCGATTCCCATGCTTCTTCACGGCCTGTACGACACGCTGCTGAAGAAGGAGCATCCGGCCTGGGCGCTGGCGCTGGCGATGGCGAGTTTTGCGGTGCTGGCCTTCGCAATCGAGCGGGCCAAGTCCGGCGAGCCGGAGACGGATGAAGAGGGAGAACCGCAGCCGGCATAGGGGCGTGCCGGCAGCCAGGGAGATCCCTGATGCGCAGCAGGTTCACGGCGAACCGGTTAGGGAACCTAGGCCATTCTACGCATGATGTCATTTCCGCGACGCTTGCCATGTGGGCTCTCGTCCCCCGCTGATCGATCTTCTGCCCGCTCGCCACATGAACGCCGGCGATAATTCGCGGTAATATCCACCGGCTTCGATGCACAATCCGATCCTTTCGTAACCGGAGGCTGGATGCGCAAGGCAATTTGTTTGGCAATGCTGCTGTTGGCCGCGTGTGCCGCCTTCGCGGGGGCTGCGAAGCCGCCTGAAGGCGGTACTACGAACAGGAAGCCGCCTGAAGGCGGTACTCCGAACAGCGGAACTCCGAAAGTGCGGGCATCGTCCGTACACCCGGGCGATTATCCGGCCGAGGCGGCCTTCGACGGCGATCCGAATACCCGCTGGGCCAGCCGGGCCGGCGTTGACGCGCCCGAATGGCTGGAGATCGACCTTGGCCGCGTGATGGGCATCGACGGAGTGTCGATCTCCTGGGAAGCGGCCTACGCCGCCGAGTACGAGATTCGCGTTTCCGACGACGGCAGGGCATGGAGAACCGTGCATCGCCGCACCGATGGCAAAGGCGGCGTCGAGCGCATCACCAACCTCGCCGTGCGCGGGCAGTTCGTCCGCATCCAGTGCCTGAAGCCCGGTCCGTTTGGGCTCTATTCCATCTGGGAAGTCAGTTTCATCGGCGGCGAAGCCGAGGCGGCCGTCAAGGAATGGCGCCGAACCGCCGCCCAGCGCCAGCAGCAGGAACGCGCCGAACGCTTCAAAGGCATCGCCGACCGCCTGGCCGGGCAGGGCATCGAGGAGATCGTCTTCGCCGCGCGGCACATGGGCGGCGATGGCCACTGGTATGCCAACTTCGGCTACTACGCCCGCAGCGAAGACCGCAAGGCATACGGCCAGCCCGGCGGCAAGCTCACGCGTCTGAACCTCGGGACCGGGCAACTCACGCCGCTGATTGACGACGCACAGGGCTCGGTCCGCGACCCGGCCGTCCACTACGATGGCAAACGCATCGTCTTCTCCTACCGCAAAGGCGGCACCGCCAACTTCAACCTGTACGAGATCAACGCCGACGGCACCGGCCTGCATCAGCTTACCGATGGGCCGTGGGATGATTTCGAGCCCACCTGGTTGCCCGATGGCGGCATCGCTTTCGTCTCCTCGCGCTGCAAACGCTGGGTCAACTGCTGGCTGACGCAGGTCGCCATCATCCATCGTTGCGACGCCGATGGGCACAACATTCGTGTTCTTTCATCCAACAACGAGCAGGACAACACGCCGTGGGTGCTTCCCGATGGCCGGGTCCTCTATCAGCGCTGGGAGTATGTCGACCGCAGCCAGGTCGACTATCACCACCTCTGGACCATGAACCCCGACGGCACCGGCCAGACGGTGTTCTACGGCAACCAGCACCCCGGCACGGTCATGATCGACGCCAAGCCGATTCCCAACACCGACCAGGTGCTGGCGATCTTCTCGCCCGGCCACGGCCAGCGCGAACACGAGGGCCCGTTCTACACGGTCGATATCAAGGGCGGCCCCGACGACCGCTCGCGCGCCAAGAGCGCCGGCGCGTCCGGCCGCGATCCGTACCCCATCGGCGACCAGTACATCCTCTATGCCGCCGGCCGCAGCATCCGCCTCAGCGACTACCAGGGCAACAGTTGTGACCTCTACACCGACCCGAAGTTTGAACTGCACGAGCCCCGCCCGCTGATTGCCCACGAGCGCGAGCGGATCATTCCGGCCCGCACCGATCTCCACCAGGCCACGGGCAGGCTGGTGCTGGCCGATGTCCACGTCGGGCGGAACATGGCCGGCGTCAAGCCCGGCGAGATCAAGAAGCTGCTGATTCTCGAATCCCTCCCCAAACCCATCAACTTCACCGGCGGCATGGACCCGCTCACGTACGGCGGCTCGTTCACCATGGAACGGCTCGTCGGCACGGTTCCGGTCGAGCCCGACGGCTCGGCGTACATGGAACTCCCCGCCCTGCGCAGCTTCTTCTTCGTCGCCCTCGACGAGAACAACTTGTCGGTGAAGCGCATGCAGAGTTTCCTGACCGTCCAGCCCGGCGAAACCACCGGCTGCATCGGCTGCCACGAACAGCGCACCACGGCCGCCATGCCCACGGGGAGTCTGATGGCGTTGCGCCGCCCGGCCAGCAAGCTGCAGCCGATCGCCGGGGTACACGAAGTGATCGACTACCCCCGCGACATCCAGCCCATCCTCGACCGCCACTGCGTCAGTTGCCACGACTACGACAAGCCCGCGGGCGCCGCGTACGGCCCGCGCGCCGGCAAGATCATCCTCACCGGCGACCGCGGGCCGATGTTCTCGCACAGTTACTACACGCTGACCATAACAAAACAGTTCGTAGACGGCCGCAACGACACCCGCAGCAGTCTCCCGCCACGGACCATCGGTTCCTCCGCAAGCCCCCTCATGAAGAAGCTCAATGGCGAGCATTACGGAGCGCGCCTGGGCAGCGACGAGATCGCGATGGTCCGCTGCTGGATTGAAGTCGGCGCGCCCTACATCGGCACCTACGCGGCCCTGGGCACCGGCATGATTGGCGGCTACGACGAGAACAACCAGACCGGCACCGACAACGACTGGCCGGCCTCCAAGGCCGCGGCCGATGCCATCACCCGCCGCTGCGCGAGCTGCCACCAGAAGGACCGCAGCCTGCCGAAAAACCTTTCCGACGAAAACGACCTCTCCTTCTGGCGGCCCTCCTGGTCCGACCCCAGGCTGCAGCGTTCGCGCCACAATCTCTTCAACCTCTCCCGGCCGGCCATGTCGCTGGCGCTGCTCGCCCCGCTGGCCAGAGAATCCGGCGGATTCGGCCTCTGCACCGGCAGAGTCTTCGCCGACACCACCGATGCCGACTATCAGAAGATTCTCGCGATGTGTGTCGCCGGCAACGCGCGGCTCGACCAGATCAAGCGTTTCGACATGCCCGGCTTCCGCCCGCGTGCCGAATGGGTGCGCGAGATGAAGCGCTACGGCGTCCTCGGCGCCGACGCCGCGCCCGACGCCGATTACGACGTCTACGCCATCGAGAAGAAGTACTGGGAATCGCTCTGGTATCGGCCGTAGTCCCCGTTCGTAGTACCGCCTTCAGGCGGCCTGCCGGGCGTGTGGCTTGCCTGCCGCAAGTCGTGTGTGCGGCACGGAATCAGCGTTGACTCATCCCCCGTGTTGTCTTCGACAACGGCAGTTGTGTGTTTCGCTGGGCGTGTGTGCAGTGACCTCGATCATCCTCAAGTTCACCTGCCATGACCGGCTCGGGCCGGGGGAGATGTATCTCACGGACCAGACCCGGCGCGCCGGGACGTGATGTCCGAGTAGGCCGATGGACGAGTGCTCCTACGGTTTCCAGCGGCAGAGGATCGATTTGGCCCGGTAATCTTCTTCGATGAACACGAGGTACGTGCCGTCGGCCTGCTTGTGTGCGGTGATGCCCGTGAGAATGTCAATCCACCCCGTCTTCTCCACGCCGCCGACCATGGGGCCGGGATCGAACACACCGACGGGCGCACCATCGAACATCCGGTTGATGTACACGCGCCCTCGCTCTTTCCAGCCGCCGGTGAAGATGTAGTCGCCCGCGGCGGTGACACAGGCGGCCTCCCTTCCAGCGCCGGAGGTGAAAGCAACGGCATCCCGGTTGCCGGCGAGGTAATTCTTGCAGGCAAACACACGGCCGATGTGCCGCATGCCGGAGCGCCCGCGCTCTTCCACACCCTGCTCGGCGGCAACCAGCGTATCGCTATCGGTGTCGTACCAGACGCGGGCGACGTTCGTCATGCCCTTGGGCAGTTCCATGACGGTGACCTTGTCGGCCGAGTAGATGGGGTTGCCCTTGGGATCACATCCCTGGAAGTCATAGCGGAAGAAGCCATAAGCCATCCAGATGTTCCCCTTCTTGTCGACCCAGAACGGCCCGTACGCAAGTTCGGCGGCGTGAGTCGTCGGTGAGAAACAGCAGCAGGTCAGCGCGATCCACAACAGGCTCGTCGCCGATCGGACAAGTGAGTGCGCGTGTTCAGGATGCATGGCATTCCTCCTTCATCATAACAGAGTTGAGTGTATCATAAGACAACGTGATCGGACCTAAGAAAGGCTGCCACATGCTCAATCACAAATGTCTCAGATTCGCTGCCGTGTGCCTGATGGCGTTGCCGCTCTGGATGAGCGGACAAACCAATGCGGGTGCTCCAGGAGATGCGGCACCGGCGACGGCCGGGCCGGCGTCCGGCGTGGTCACGATCGGCAATGACCAGGTACAACTCTCGGTGGACCCGGCGCGCGGGCGGATCACCGGCTACGGATTCAAGGGAGGCGGGAATGTCTTCTGGGAGAACCCCAAGGCGGTTGAGTTCGCTCCCAAGTTCGGCGGGTGGATCAACTGGGGCGGGGACAAGGTGTGGGTCTGGCCGCAGGATGACTGGAACTGGCCGCCGCCGATCCCGGATCTGCCGCACGAGGTGAAGAAGGACGGGAACGTGATCGAGATGATCTCGCCGGTGGTGCCACGGTACGGCATCCGCGTCGTGCGGCGCATCGAACTGAGCGAGCGCGGCACGGAGGTGACGGTGAAGAGCCGGTTCATCGTGGCCGGGAAGATGCCGGACGGCGTGCCCATCGGAGTGTGGTCGGTGACCCAGGTGCCGGCAACGCCGTATGTGCTGGCGCGGGCGACGGGCTCAGGGGGTGAAATCCGCCTCAACCATATTGGGGATGCCAACATCGGACATGAGAAGCTGGCGGACAATCTCGTCTGGCTGAAGCGGCCGGGCACGAAATCGGGCAAGGTTGCTCTCGATGCCGAACTGATGGCGGCGGCTTATGGCGATTACATGATCGTGCAGCGGCAGTATCTGCAATCGCCGCAGGTGGGCGTGCTGCAGGTGGCGACTCGCGGACAGCTCTATGCGCATCCCGACAACGCCGACAACTTGCCGGCAGGGTGGCCGACCTACATGGAACTGGAGTGGATCACGCCGAGCGTGCCTCGGGTCGAAGTCGAGAAGGTGGAGTTGAAGGTGGTGTACAAACTGGTGAAACTCAAGCCTGGCACGACCCTGAGGGAGCTGGGGGACCTGGTGGCGAAGCTGGAATGACATGGACATTGCATGGGTGGCCCTCTGTGCGTGGCGGCGCGGGCAAGCGGGTCGGTTGCTCGGGTTCTATTCCTTTTGCGGAGGTGACAATGCTCACGAACTTTCAGCGACTTTGTCTGGCGATCGTATTCATTCTCGGGCCATCGCTGGTCCTGGCCACAGCGCGTGGCGAAGCCGCGTCCACCCGGCCAAGCGACGCGGGGCCGGACGGCAAGACCGTGCTGGATTACCTGAAGAGCATCAGCGGCACGCTCACGGTCGCCGGTATCCACAACCGGGAACCCAACAGCCGCCCTTCCATGCAGACAGACCGGGTTTCGCAAATTGTGGGCCGATCTCCCGGACTCTGGAGCGGCGATTTCCTCTACCAGGCGCGCGACATCGAGAACCGCTGGACGATGATCCGGGAATGCCGAAGACAATCGGACCAGGGGTCGATCGTGCAGTTGATGCTGCACGTGGCTCCTCCGAATCAGCCTGAAGCGTGTGCCTGGCAAGGCGGCGTTCAGAGCCGCCTGAGCGACGCGCAGTGGCAGGACCTGGTCACCGACGGCGGGACGCTCAACCGGGTCTGGAAATCCCGGCTCGACTCATACGCCGTCTACATGCAGTTTCTCAAAGACAACGGCGTGCAGCTTCTCTTCCGGCCATTTCACGAAATGAACCAGCGGAGTTTCTGGTGGGCAGGGCGGAAGGGCGTCGATGGCACCGCCAGACTCTACCGCCTCACGCACGACTACCTGAAGCGCGACAGGGGCCTGGACAACCTGATTTGGGTCTGGGACATGCAGGACCTGAGCCGCGATTTCGCGGAATACAACCCCGGCGAGAACTACTGGGACATCTTCGCCTTCGATGTCTACGGCAAGGGCTACGATCAGAGCTGGTACGAGTACATCCTGCCAATCGTCGGAAATAAACCCATGGCGATCGGGGAATGCGCCAAGCTGCCGACGGCGCAGCTCCTGGCCGCACAGCCGCGATGGTGCTTCTTCATGAGTTGGGCGGAGTTGACCTTCAAAGACAACACGAACCAGCAAATCATCGATCTTTATCGCTCGCAGCGTGTCGTGACGCGAGATCGGCTTCCCCGGTTCAAATAGCCAAAGCACCCGGGCAGAATCCGGATGTGCCCGTCCGATGTGCCATGATGGCACGATGCCCCCGGCACTCAAGCTCCCTGGACGCCGTCAGGCACGCCGGGAGCGCTGGCATGGCCGTTGCAGACATCCCCACCAGTGACTCTATGTGACCAATTTTGTGGCGGTTTCGTAACTGAAGCCGTCGGCCGACGGAGGCGCTATGCTCGGTAACACTTCTTCTCACGAGGCAATTCCCGTTCGTCTCGGCCCGTCTATTGACCGTATGCTCGGTTATCACGGCCGCAATCGTTACGTGTTCTTCTACTATGAATCGCGCGGCGAGGAAGTCATCTGGAACGACGGCCAGACGTATGGTTTCGGGCGCGGCGGCTGGCTCAGCTTCGACGGTGAGGTGGCGCCCCTGGCCGCCCGGCATGGCTTGAGCCTCAGCGGCAGGAAGCCGCAGCATGTGTTGCTGGTCGACCGCGAAACCGACGAAGCCTTTCTGGCGACCCGTCGGCACGCCGAATCGGTGACCACGCTGCAACACGGCCGCAACCACCGCCAGCCGCGGGCCGCTTCCATGCGCGACACCGGATCGAAGACCGACGGCGCCGCGACGGCACTGCGAGACGTCAGTTGGGCCAGTTTCCAGAGCATGGAGCTGTTCGAATCGCGGCAACTCCTTTCCGCGGTGGTTCATCCGGCGTTCTCGCTGCTGCCGTTGGCCCAGGGCGCCGGCTTCCAGGGCTACACTCCGGCACAGATCCGCCACGCTTATGGCTTTGACCAGGTCGCCGGCGACGGCAGCGGCCAGACCATCGCCATCGTCGATGCTTTCAACGATCCCAACATCACCGCCGATCTTCACATGTTCGATCAGAAGTTCGGCATCAGCGATCCGGCCAGTTTCAAGATCGTCAGCCAGACCGGCGGCGCCGTGACCTCGGTGAAGACCGACGCGGGCTGGGCGTCGGAAATATCGCTCGACGTCGAATGGGCGCACGCCATCGCGCCCAACGCGAACATCCTCCTGGTCGAAACCAATTCCGACAGCCTGACGAATCTGATGGCCGGTGTCGATTATGCCCGCCATGCGGCCGGCGTGTCCGCCGTGTCGATGAGCTGGGGCGGCGGCGAGTTCTACACCGAGGCCCAGTACGACGGGCTGTTCACCACGCCCGCCGGGCACGGCGGCGTGACTTTCGTGGCGGCCTCGGGCGACTCCGGATCCTGGTTCGGGCCATCGTGGCCGGCCAGTTCGCCCAACGTGTTGTCCGTGGGCGGCACCAGTCTGCTGACCAGCGACGCGGCCGGCACCTACGCGGGCGAGTACGGCTGGAGCAACAGCGGCGGGGGCATCAGCTATTACCAGCCCGAGCCTTCGTACCAGACCGGCGCGCAAAGCACCGGCGGGCGGACCACGCCCGATGTCGCCTACAACGCCGACCCGAACACGGGCTTCGCGGTCTACGATTCAGTGCCCTACAGCGGCTACGCCGGTTGGCAGATTGTGGGCGGAACCAGCGCCGGCGCACCGCAATGGGCGGCCTTGATCGCCATCGCCGACCAGGTCCGCGCGGCCGCCGGCAAGGGATCGCTCGACGGGGCCAGCGCCACGCTCCCCGCGCTCTACAATCTCTACAGCAAGCCCGGCACCGCCGGCTATGCTTCGTATGTGGCCGATTTCCACGACGTGTCGGTCGGCTGGAGTTCCTGGTTCCTCCGCGCGCACGCGGGTTACGACGGCGTGACCGGCCTGGGAAGTCCCAAGGCGCCGGCGGTGATCGCCGCACTCGCCGCGGCCACGCCGGCATCGTCCGCTGCGGCCAGTTCATTGCCCGGCGCTGCCGTCGGCACGCCTGCCAAGGCGGTCAGGCACGCGGCCATCGTCCGCGCGGCGGCGCCGCAAACCGGGTCGCCGGTTGTATCTCCATCCGCGACGGCGAAGGCCCCGACCGAAGCGTTGGTCTCACCGCTGCCGGAAACAGCGTTTTCCGCGCATCCATTGTCGCAACACGGCAGCGCTCCGTGGGCAGACGCTGACGCAACGATGATCGTCGAGTCCGGCGGATATTCGGCCATCTCCCCGCCGGTGGCCGCCGGGACGTTTGCATCCCAACACCTGATCGGGCCATTGGCCCAGTCGATCTCGGATGCGGCCGGCGGGATCGGCCAGACCGCGACGCACTCGACGCTGCTGACGTCGATGGTATCGGCCGCGCTCCCCGAGCTCGGGCGCGTCGGCGAGATGTCCGCTTCCGCGGGCGTCATGTCCGGCATGTTCAACGAAGCGGCTTCCATCGGCGCGGCCGCCGCCGCCGGCGTGCTGGGCGTCGAGCCGGGCACGTTCAGCGCCGACGATGCCACGTCTCGTGCCGGGCTGGTGCTGGTGGCCGTGGGCGCCATCCTCATCGGCTATTGCCGGGCCGCCGCGGCGTGGCGTGAAGAGCAGGACGCCCGGAACGCTGGCGTGAGGCAGTCGATGTTCTCGCTGACTCCGATTGAAGGTTGAGCGCGGACGGCGATCGCGCCGGCTGCGGTTCTGCACCATGAAGAATTACTGTCACCGGCGCTGGCGCCGGTGGGTGTGACGTGCGGGTATGAGTCCACCGTTTGTGCCCACACAACCGAAGCATTCGATCAGGGGAATAAAACCGACAACCCGATAGTTCCTGAACTGCGACCCCGTTCCCGGGTCGTCGGTGCGGCGAATCGTTCGTAGCATCGGCTCTATCACCCTGTCCGCCGGGCGCCGATTCTGCCTCGTCCGTCGCCCGGCTTTTTGTGAAGGAGAAAGTCATGAATGCGATGTTCGCACCGACCACCTTTGGCTGCCGCGTCGAGCGCCTGGAATCGCGGTGCCTGCTGTCCGGCGGCGCCGCCATGGCGGCCGCGCACATGGATGACGAGCACTCACCGGCCGTCGAGATGGCCGAAGGCCACGAGGCCCACGGGCCGCTGCTGCCGCAGCTTTCCGTCACCCCCACGCTCAACCCCTCCACCGTTCCCGCCAACGGCGATGTCAATCCCTACGGCGTCGCGTTTGTCCCGCGCGGATTCGCCCGCGGCGGCATGCTCAATCCGGGCGACATTCTGGTGTCCAATTTCAACAACAGCGCCAACCTCCAGGGCACCGGAACCACCATCACCCGCGTCACCCCCGATGGACACGCGTCGCTATTCTTCCAGGGACCCGTTGGGCTGGGGCTGACCACCGCGCTGGGCGTCCTGCGTGGCGGATTCGTCATCGTCGGCAACGTGCCCACGACCGACGGCACCTCCGCCACGATACAGCCGGGTTCGCTGCTGGTCCTGGACCGCAACGGCGTACAGGTGGCCTCGTTCCAGGATGCGGACCTGCTCAACGGCCCGTGGGACCTGACGGTGAATGACGAGGGTTCCCATGCGCAGGTGTTCGTGTCCAATGTGCTCAGCGGCACGGTGACTCGCCTGGACCTGCGCATCCACAACGACACCGTCAGCGTGACGGGCATGACCCAGATCGCCTCGAGGTATGCCCACCGGCCGGATCCCGCCGCCCTGGAGATCGGCCCGACCGGGCTGGCCCTCGACGCCGAGCGAGGGATCCTCTACGTGGCGTCAACGGGCGACAACGCCGTGTACGCCATCAAGAACGCCCTGCGCCGGCCGACGGATGCGGGCCAGGGATCGCTGATCTACCAGGACAACAACCATCTGCGCGGCCCGCTGGGGCTGGTCCTGGCGCCCAATGGCGACCTGATCACGACCAACGGCGACGCGGTCAACCCGGATCCGACCCAGGTCAGCGAGATGGTGGAATTCACGACCAGGGGCCAGTTTGTAGCCCAGCAGTCGGTCGATGCGAGCGGCGCCGGCGGCGCCTTCGGCATCGCCCTGGCTCGATCCGGCGACAAGATCGTCTTCGCGGCCGTGGACGATGTGAATAACACGCTTGAGGTGTGGAATCTCAAGATGTGAGGCAAGTCAGTAACGAAAAGGAAGAACTGCCGCGATTCGGCGGGTGCCACGGCTTGTTCGTAGTACCGCCTTCAGGCGGTCTGAAGAGCCGCCTGAAGGCGGCACTACGAACGTGACCACGAAGCACGGCTTGCAGTAGACAAGCCGTGGCACCCGGAACAAATGGCCAGACAGTTGTTGATACGCCGGTCTCAAGCCGTGTCGCCTGTCGACCGGCGTGGTTTGCGGCAGACAATCCGCGCGTTCGACGCAGGTCCGGTTCATGAGGGATTGCGGGCCAGAAACGCAAGCAGCTCGGCGACATCCATGAAGCCGCCTTGCTTGATCACCGTTCCCTGGGCGTCGACGATCAGGATGCTGGGAATGCCGCTGATGCCGTAGCGGGCGGAGATGGCCCGGCTGCCGGCGGCATCCACATCGACAAACACCGGAATGTACCCGGCCGTCACCGCCTCGCGGACCTTGGCGCTCGGCCAGGTCTCGCGCTTCATCACCTGGCACGGCGGGCACCAACTGGCCGAGAAATCCAGCAGCACCGGCTTGCCGCTCTGTTTCGATTCCGCCAGCGCCGCGTCGAAGTTCGTGCGCCAGGGAATCCCGTCGTTCGGGGCGGCCCCGCCCAAAAGTCCGTAGAACATCCCTTTGAACATCGGCAACTGCACCCACACGATCACGATCAGGACCGCGGTCCAGATCAGCCCCCCGCGATGGCGGCGCAGCCACGCGCCGGCCGGTCTGGAACCTGGCATTCCCGAAACGTTGGTGGATTGATCTGACGACATAACCTATCTGATCCGCGGCGCGGGGAAAGGTTACTTTGCGGAGGGGATGGCCCTTGGTGGCTCAGGAACGGGCATTAGCCGCGAAGACCCAAAGAACGCGAAGACAGACGCGAAGCAATCGAATTCCTCTTCTTCGCGGCTAATTCCTTGTCCGAAGACCCTTGAACTCTTGAACTTTTGAACCCTCGAACTTTCCCCCTCCATCGCTTGCGGCCGACATCGGCGCGGGCGATGATACGCACATGCCAGACGGGGACACCAATTCGGCCGCAGGGATCTACTGCCGCAAATGCGGCTACGACTTGCGGGCGCAGGCCGGGCCATACCGCTGCCCGGAGTGCGGCCGGAACTTCGACCCGGCCGACCGCAAGACGTTCCTCGCCCGCCCGCCGCGCGGGGCGGCGTGGCGGTGGGCGAAGCGGGGTGTGCTTCTGCTGCTCTTGCCGGGAGTCTTACTGGCGATGTGCTGGGGCTGGTTGTACTGGGGCTGGAAGAACGAGCAGGTGGCGGTTGCGAAGATGGATGCGCATGTGTACGAGTCCATGCCTCTCGGTGGAACAACGCTCATGCACCGTTTCGGATCGGCGGGATGGGTTTTGGATCGAGCGATGGGCGTGCGTCTCCCGAAGTCAACTACCGACGCTCATTTAGTCTACCTCAAGGAACTCAAGGGGCTCCAAATGCTTGGCTTGTCCGGCACGCGGGTCACCGACGCGGGGTTAGTACATCTCAAGGACCTCACGGGACTCGAGGACATTTTCCTGGAGGGCACGCAGATCACCGACGCCGGTCTGGACCACCTCAAGGAGATCAAGGGGATGCGGAGGCTGTTCTTGGCCGACACGCGCATCACCGATGCGGGCCTGGCGCATATCGACGATCTCAAGGAACTTACGTACCTTGAGCTGCAGGACACGAAGGTCACGGACGCGGGACTGGCCCACATCAAGGGATTTACGAGGCTCGACAGCCTCGGCCTGCAACACACGCAGATCACGGACGCAGGGCTGGTCCACCTCGAACAACTCAAAGGGCTGGAGGTGCTCTACCTGTCCGGCACAAACGTCACAGATGCGGGACTGGCGTATCTCAAGGAACTCAAGAGGCTCAAGTTGGTTCACCTGGACGGTACTAAGGTCACGGCAGCGGGAGTCGCGGAATTGCGGGCCGCGTTGCCCGGAGTATATATCTGCGGGCCATCGATCCGCTGAAACGTTCGTTGCTGGGGCGAACCGACCACGGCCCATGGACTCGCACCCGTGAATTCCCCACCATGTCCTGTATAGTTCAGACCCGAGGTAGACAATATGAATAACTTTCACCTCCTGCTCGTTCTGACCGCCCTCGTCCCCGCCACCTCGCCGGGCCCGGCGCAACCGGCCGACGCCGTGATCTTCGACATGGACACCATCCGCCACCGGCCGACGGAAATCACGCGCGACAAGCAGAAGATGCCGGCCGGGACGGCGGAACTGGTTGACGGCAAGTTCGGCAAGGCCGTGCGGTTTGCGTTTGTGGAAGGGAGCCAGTCGGGGTTCATGACCGCGCCGGTGCGGGCCACGGCCGACTGGGATGCGGCCGACGGGTTCAGCTTCTGGGTGAAAGGGGACGGATCGGCGAGTTGGGGCGGAATCGAGATCATCGACAAGAGCGATTTCGGCCTGCGCTACGGCTACTGCTTCCCGATCGACTCGACGGATTGGAAGAAGATCGTCGTACCCTGGAGCGACCTGACGCCGGAACTGGCCGGGCCGCTGGTGAGCGCCAAGGGCGGCTACGCTCCATCCGGCTTCGGCAATTTCTGGTTCGGCAAGTGGTTCTACTGGCGGGATTATCCGGCCCATTCCTACAGCATCGACCAGGTGGCGCTGGAGAAGAAAATCGACATCGAGCCGGTGCCGGCCGTCGAAGCCGGGCTGAAACGCCTCCGCGAGAAACTCAAGACCGGCAAACCCGTCACCATTGTCACCATGGGCGACTCGCTCAGCGACACCCGCCACTGGGCCAACAAGCAGACGCTCTGGTCGCAATTGCTGGCGGCGGCCCTCAAGGCGAAATACGGCAGCGAGGTGAAGCTCGTCAACCCGGCCATGGGCGGCACCACCCTCAGCCAGAACCTGGTGGTCATGCCGCGGTGGATGAAGGATGCGCCGTCGCCCGATCTGGTGCTGGTCTGGTTCGGCGGCAACGACTGGGATTCGGGCGTGCGCGGGCCGCGTTTTGCCGAGTACCTGCGAGCGGCCGTCGACCGCATCCGCCGCCAGACCCGCGGCAGCGCCGACATCCTGCTCCTGACCACGGCCCCGGCCCACGGACGCTGGGAAACGATGAAGGAACTGGAGCAGGCCGTCCGCGATGTGGCCGCGGAGAAGAAGACAGGGTTGGCCGACGTGGCCGCCGAGTTCCGCAAACCCGGCAACCCCGACGAGGCGCTCAAGCAGGGCATCTGGGCCTGGGACAAAGTCCATCTCGGTCCCAAGGGCCACGAGACCGCCAGGGATGTGGCCATGCGGGTGATCGCGGAGTGAGTGCTCTGCGAGCAGGGCCAGCGTCCTCGCTGGCCTTTCCGAATCGTGATTCGTCTGGTAGTCCCGGCCAGCGGGGACACTGCCCCCATTTGGTGGCACGGGCTTCCAGCCCGTGGTGTCGGTACTCCGACACAGCAGTTCCGTCGCCGGCGACCGCGACGGAACCAGAGACTCGTGGCATCGGCGTCTCGCCCGAAGCATCGCCGGCGGGGACGCCGGCCCCCCCTGGTGGCACGGGCTTCCAGCCCGTGGTGTCGGTACTCCGACACACCAGTTCCGTCGCCGGCGACCGCGACGAAACAAGAGACTCGTGGCATGGACGTCTCGCCCGAAGCATCGCCGGCGGGGACGCCGGCCCCACTTGAGCCGGCCGATTCGCACGGTGGTTATTACTTCCGCGATTTCGCCGCCCCCGCCTGGCGCTTCCCGGGCTTGCGTGCGGCCGCCTTGCCCGCCGTCTGTCTTGCCGCCTCGCAGAACGCGATGTACTTCTTCGCCGGCACCCGCCGGATCGCCTCGCCGATCACCTCCAGCGCCAGGTCATCGACCGTCTTGAACCGGATGCACGCCTTGCCCATGTCCAGCTTCTTTCCTGTTTGCTTCCATGCCTCCTGGAACCAGCGGGCGTGTTCGCTGGCCGCGTTCGGCTTGCCCTGGCCGCAGCCGCAGTAGACCGACATCAGATACAGGGACAGGTAGTTCTTCTGCGACGCCAGCCCCGCAAACGGCAGCGGCTGCTTCGGGTCGCAGTGATACCCGGCAGGATACACGCGGTGCGGCACGTAGTACCCGATCATGCCGTACTGAATGCCCTCCTCATAGTCGGCGTCGAGGTTCTCGAGGATTACCCCGCGCACGGCCGCGACGGCGGCGCGGCGATCGGGCCGCAATTGGTCGAGGTATTGCTGGACTGTGGTGGCTTTGGATTGCATGAGGTGAGTTTATGCATCGGGAGAGCGGCTTTCGACTGCGTCGCGCCCGATAGAGTGCCGTTGGCAAGCGGAATGACGAATGACAAATGACGAATGACGAATGACGAGAGAATGCCAAATGCTCAAATGACGAAGTGCTGCCATTGACAAGCCGTCACTGCGGCGGCTGCGGCGGCCAGTTCGGATGCTGTGGAGGCTGCGGCTGCTGGGGCGGTTGCTGCGGCTGCGGATAACCCGGCCAGGTGCCCTGGCCGTAGAAGCCCTGCTGATACGCCGCCTGCTGCTGCTGGGCGTACATGTAATAGTTCCGCTGGTAATCCTTCAATTCCCGAATTCGACGGACGTTTCTCGCGGCGTTCACCAGCCAGACCAGCGCGGCCAGGTTGCCACAGGCAATGACCGCCAGTACGCACACTCCGCCGGCCAACTGGACGGGCGGCAACTGCCCGCCCATCGTCACCGCGGCCAGAATCTCCAAGCCGGACCAAAGGAGTGCGAGAATGACCAGGACCATGGCGGTATAGGTTGCTCCCGCTCCGCCACGGCGGACGACCAGGCCGAGGAGCAGATAGAGGAATCCGATGACGAGAATAACCGCACTCAACTTGAGAATCTTGGATCGAGCATCGGCGCCGTACTGGGACTGGATCTGGGCGAGGGCCGCCTGCTGTTGTGGATTCCCGGCAGCCGTCTGCATCAACTGATCCCAAACCAGTCCGATTACTCCCACGCCGAGACCACAAGCCAGGACCATGCTTCCAAGGACTATCATCAGGGTGCCGGCACGCTTTGCCGGCATCAGCAAGTCATCGAGAGGGTTCCAACTCTGCCCCGGCGTCTGGTAAGGAATCGGACCGGATGGATATGCTGGTGGATATTGGCTCAAGTCTGTCTCCCGGTTGAGTACGTTCGGAGTTCACGCTTTAGCGTGTCCTCCCGCGGACTCGCCCGCCGGACACGCTGAAGCGTGAACTCCGAACAGCATACCCGCGACAACGGCCGCCGCCATGGCCGCCGTCTCCACGCGGAGAATGGTCGTTCCGAGCGACACGGGCGTCAAGCCTCGCCGTCGCATTTGCTCTTCTTCGTCGCTGGTCCAGCCGCCTTCCGGGCCGACGAGCAGGAGCAACTCGCGGCAGTCCGGGCCGAGCGCCTCGGCTGCGTCCTTCGCCGCGACAGCGCCGGCGGCCGTGGAGAAGAACCAGCCCGCGCCCGCGTGCCGCCGGAGGAGGTCAAGCAGTTGGCACGGCTCGTCGATCCGCATCACGCCCGCCCGCCGGCACTGCTTGGCCGATTCCCCGGCCAGGCGCTGCCAGCGCTGTCGCTTGTTCCGCCCCTCGGCCTGCACGACGCCGCGGGCCGTCAACAGCGGCACGAAGCGGGCGACGCCGAGTTCGCTGAGTTTCTCGACCATCCAGTCGGCGCGCGAGCCCTTGGGAATGGCCGAGGCGACGATGAGGCGGACGGCATCGGCGGCCCGCGCTTCGACGGGCCCGGCCTCCACCTCCACGACCGGCGCAATCCGCACGATTCGCCCGGCGGCCGTGTGTCCCGCGTCGTCAAACAGCTCGACCGCGTCGTCAACCTGCAAACGCAGCACATCGCGGGCATGATGCGACTGGGCCTCGTCGAGTGCGAGCGTCCCTGGGCGGAGGTTGTCCACATGCAGCCGGCGGAGCATGACGGACATCATAGCCTATCCCACGCTCACCCACTTCTTCTCCTTCGCCGCGTTGTACATGGCTTCCATCGCCACGACGCGCAGGGCGGCCTCGCGCGGGGTGACCAGCATCGGTTCGCCCTTGTTGGTGATCTTGTCCAGGAACATCTCGAACGCGTGTGGCTTGCCTGCCGGCAGTTTTGTCCACGGCTGGCCGTCGTTTGAGCCCTGGACCTTGTTGGACTTGAAGTAGAGCTTGTCGTGGAAGACGGTGGCGATGCCTTCGGTGCCGGAGATCATGATCGACACCGGGTTGGCGATGTCCACCCAGCCGGCCACGAGCGTGCCCAATGCCCCGTTCTTGAACTTGAGCGACGCCTGGCCGCTTTCGTCGCAGTCGCCGTAGTTGCCCAGCACCACCTCGACGTCGGCCGCGACCGACTCGATGTCGCCCAGGACCCACATGAGGATGTCCAGCGAATGCGTCCCCAAATCGCCGAAGGCGCCGACGCCGGCGATCCTGGGGTCGGCCATCCAGCGCCACTCCTTGTCGAACCAGCGCCCGATCGAGCCGCTGTGGCAGTTCGCGGCGTAGACCTTGGTGATCTTCCCGAACGCTCCAGCGGCAACCTGCTCCTTCAGAAACAGATTCTTCGCATCGCCGCGCATGAAATAGCCGGTGGAGAAGACGACGCCGGCCTTTTCGATGGCGTCGGCCATGGCCAGGGCTTCCTTGCCCGATGCGCTCAGCGGCTTTTCGGCGAAGATCGCCTTCTTCGCATTGGCCGCGGGAACAACCAGATCGGTGTGGCGGTTGGTCTCACTACAGATGATGACGGCTTTGACGGCCGGATCGTCGAGGGCCTCGGCCGGCTTGTCGATGAACTTGGCGGCGAACTTGTCGACGTAGGTCTTGGCCCGGGCCGGGTCGTGGTCCCAGACGTATTTCACGCTGATGTCGTCGCGCTTCTTGAGCATGTTGCCGAAGCCCGGCGTGTGGATGTGGGCACACCCGATGATGGCGACGGCGGTCTTCTCCTCGGCGGCGCGGGCCGGGATGGCCGAGGCGGCGGCCGCGGCGGCGAATCCAGCGAGAACATTTCGGCGGCTGAGCGATTGATTCACGGTGTCTCCTTGGTTTATGGGCCGTGCATCTTACCGGACGATTGGATTTAGCCAAATCCGTTTGCCCGTCCGCCGGTTGTACCGTAAATCTCTCCTGTCTGCGACGCGAAAACGAGACGAGCCCGAACGACTCCGTACCCACTCTCCATGGGAAGGGAACACACTCCCCCCGATGGGGGGCGAGTGCCCAAGGGCCAGTGCTGAGTCCTGAGTGCTGAGCAACGCGAGTTTGCACGGGTTCGACAACGGTCCTTTCCTAACCCCCGCACGGCGCCGGCCACCCACCCTGGCGCCGTGCATCTTTTTTCCTGCCGTGGTCCGTGGCCGGGG
>JBIOJL010000054.1:0-19863 GCA_044450885.1 Tepidisphaerales bacterium | reverse complement strand
TCAACGCATCGATCAGACCGCCGCCTGTGAACTGGCCGACCGCAGCATGAACGCAGATATGCACGGCTGGAATCTGCTGACCAAGGGAATCGCCGATTACCGCAGAGGGAATTACGCAGCGGCCGTCCGTTTTCTCCAGCAGTGCAGGGAGAACCTGCGCCCACCCCGTGCAAGCGTCTCCCTGGAATACTATCAGGTCGCGACTGCTGCCACCGCGTCAGCGGAGTTCGTGTCGGCCATGGCCTGCCACCGGCTTAAACAGCCGGGTGAAGCAAGCGCAGCCATGGCGCGCGGCATGGCCCTGATGGACGATTTGCCCCGCGCGGGCGTTGATGACTTGACCAACCCATTTCAAGAGTTGCTGATATGCCACGTGTTTCGCCGCGAGGCCGAGCAGTTGGCGGCGGGAAAAGCCGGGGAGATCTTCGTTCAATTCGAGATCCCGGCGAACGCGGATGTGGTGGCGGAGACTCATGGCACGGGGAAGCCGGCGTGTACGGCGGGGATTGACGGGAACGGGGCGTGTCTGCTGTCGGAGAGCGAGGCGCGGTATCGGTGCGGGAATCCGAATCGCGGGAAGGGGCGCGGGTTCGGCGATGGGCTGCCCGATGACGGGCGGATCGGGCCGGTGAAGCTGCTGCCGTATGATGGCAACAACGTGGTGCGGCAGACCGACGCCACGCCGGTGGATATCAAGACGCCGGCGGGGAACTACAAGTCGATCACGGTGCATGCCTGCGCCGGGAGCGATACGAACCGGGCGATCATGGGGTGCGTGGTGACGCTGGAGCTGAAGTATGCAACGGGGCGTGCGGGGACGGCGGAGGTGCTGGTGCCGGACTGGTTTGCGCGGCCGGAGGGTGCGACGTATCTGATCGAGGGGCTGGACCGCACGCGCTGGTCGTTCCAGGGGACGGTGGACAACGGGTTTGACGATTGCAACGCGGCGAATATCTTCAGCCTGAGCGTGGACGCGGACCCGCAGCGCACGCTGACGGGCATCCGGATGGTGCGCAAGGGGCCGGGGATCGTGGATGTGTTCGCCGTGACCGGCATGGCGATCGGCGGCCCGGCGATTGCCAAAGCGCCGGAGAAGCGGCCGGGCATTGGGGAGACCAAGCTGACGCCGCCGATCGCGACGCCCATCGCGCCCAGGACGCCCACCACGCCAGTCCCACCCACCGTTCCGGTTGCGATACTGAGGCCCAAGCCGGCGGAGTATCCGCAATGGGCCCGGAAGCAGACTGCGGCCGTGCTGGATCAGCTCGAGCGCGACGGGGATTTCGCGACGGCACGGGAGACGCTGGCGGACATGTTCGATCAGGTGATCGCGTGGGCGCCGCGGTCGAAGCTGGACCCTTTCCGCGACGCGGCGATGGCGCTGCGGATGGTGCGGCAGCTCGAGCAGGCGCCGGCCGATCGGCGAATTCCGCTGCTGAAGTACCTGCGCGCCAACCCGGACCTGGCGGCGACGCTGGTCTTTCTGGTTGGAGACAGCAACAAGGTGGAGAGCGTTTACACGCTGCTGGACTATCTGCGGGAGAAGCGGTCGAAGCAGTTGGCAAGCTACCCGGCGCTGGCGGCGGCGATCTGCGTGGTACACGATCGGCCGCTGACGGTGCGGATCAACGAGAACACGGCGAAGGCGGGCGATCCGCTGGCGATCTTCCATTTCTACGCGAGCAACGAGTCGCGCCTGGCGGTGGGGATCCGCGCCATCCCGGCGGAGCTGATGATCCACGTGGTGGACACGACGGCGACGGTGGAGGAGATGAACTGGGCGCTGGAGAAGTATGGGCGTTCGTTCGCGGTGGGGTCGCTGTATTCGGCGGTGAAGTACGACACCATGCACGTTCGGGCGGGGATGGTGAAGCGGGTGACGACGGAGGGATTCAACCTTCAGAACATCCTGCTGTATGGAGGCGTCTGCGTCGATCAGGCGTATTTCGCGAGTACGGCGGGCAAGGCGCTGGGTGTACCGACGGCGATCGTGTCTGGGGACAGCGCGGAGGCGGCGCATGCGTGGCTGGGGTTCTTCCAGTACAGCGATGCGCGGTGGAATTTCGACGTGGGGCGATTCGAGTCGTACAAGGGCGTACAGGGGCAGATCATCGACCCGCAGACGCGGGGGCACGTGCCGGACACGCATGTGGGGCTGCTGGCGGAGATGGCCGCGACCAATCCGCAGGGGCGGCAGACGGCGCGGGCACTGACGGACGCGGTGTGGCGGGTGATGGAGGTGACGGCGAACGGGAGCGCGTTTGTGCCGAGGGGGTTTGAGGCAGCGGAGGCGCTGTCGCGCGGGACGAAGCCGATTGCGGCGGCGGAGATGGAATTGGAGCTGATCGAGCTGGCGGTGAGGCTGTCGCCGGGCGATCGCCATTGCTGGGAGCCGCTGGAGAAGCTGGCGGCGGCGGGGAGTCTGACTCTGGCGGACAAGAAGCATTGGACCAGCCTGCTGCAGACGCTGTATGGGGGCAAGTATCCGGACTTCACGCTGGCGATGATCGTGCCGATGGTGCGGACGGTGGAGAGCGTGAAGGAGCAGGATCCGCTGTGGGAATGGCTGTTCAATGCGGTGAAGTCGCGCGCGGACCTGGCGGCGGCGGTAAGGATGGAGCAGGGGGCGATGTGGGAGAGCACGGGTGCGCTGGAGAAGGCGCGTGCCTGCTACATGGACGTGATCGATCGTTATGCGACCGCGGGGCCGTTCGTGCTGGCGGCGCTGCGGCGGGCCGAGGATGGGCTGCGGCTATCGGGCAAGGCGGCGAGCGTGCCGGGGTTGTATGAGAGCACGTGGATGCGGCTGTCGGCGCCGCGCGACAAGGCGCCGCAGTTCCTGGTGCAGAGCAACTGGTTTCGGATCGGGCGACTGCTGGCGGAGAAGCTGGATGAGGCCGGGCAAAAGGAGAAGGCGGCCGCAGTGCGGGACAAGCTGGGGGTGAAGGCGAAAGATTGAGGACTGGCTTGGGGCCGGACTCCAGCACGGGGTATGATTAGACGATGGCCTCACGGTGGTCGTGGGACCGCGGTCAACTGCGAGTCGGGATCACGGGAAGGGAATAACCATGACGATGTTCAAGCGAGTGTCGACGATGTGTGTGCTGGCGGGTCTGGTGTGCCTGGCGGTCGGCGTGTCGTCCAGCCGCGGCGCGGATGGGCCGGCCGGGAAACTGGTGATCGTGAAGGCGGTCTACGGCGACCTGCCGGACGGCGCCAAGACGGATGTGACCGAGAAGGTCAAGGAAATGGTCAAGGACAATGCGCTGTCCGTCGAGACCACCAACGACAACTTCGGCGACCCGGCCGAGGGCGTGGTGAAGAAGCTGAAGGTGGACTACACGTTCGACGGCAAGGAGAAATCCAAGACGGTCGACGAGAATGAGACGCTGACGATCTCCAATAAGGGTGAGTGACGGGGAGGCTGCGGCCGTGCAGCAGCGAGGCCCGCCGTGCGGCGACAGGAGAAACAATGACTCCAGTCCCCTTTGGTATTGTCCGGCTCAGCGTCACGTCCGTCTGCGCCGAGCAAGTTCCTGCTGGAACACGGTTTTGTCGTCCGCATTGTGCTCCGCTACGATTTGCAGAGCGAAATCACTTGCATGATCGACTTGCGGGAAACAAGCCTCGTTCGTCGAGGCCTAGGACGATACGAGTGGCTGCACGACGGAGCTGCTCGGCAACGCATTCAATGTTAACCAGCAGTCACGCATCTTGCAGGTTCCCCCGGGAATCGTTGTCACGGCAACGTACTGCGCACCTGCGGCCTGACTGACGGATGATGGGACGATTGGCCCGTAGCTCTTGGTAAGGCTGGTACTGAGATCAAAAAGGCATGCCCAGCCGTTAGATTGCACCAACCCGGGTGACATATAGAGGCAAGCATTGAAAAAGGGTCCCCACTGACCCATAACAACTACGGCTGTTGTCGTCGGGACGCTGCTGAAGGAGAAAGGGTCGCAAAGGCAAGGGCCGAAACTTGGGGCCCAACTCATTTTTTGCGTCCAAAACTGCACTAGCGCGGATAGCGATGGGAATCCCGCCGGACAACTGTGATCCGCTCTCGACCCCCAGGTAAGATATAGCCCACCGCCGGCGCCAATGGCCAGGGAGGCCGGCAAGTTTAATGTCCTTCCTGTTCCAGGTTGGTACGGATTTAAGCGGAACATAAACCTCTCTCGCCAGATGGCTAAGTTGTTTCGACGGCCCCAGCGGGTTCGGGGTGGCCGAGGGGGGAATAAAAGACACAGCTCCCGCTTACTCACATGCGAAATTCTATGTTATGAGGCGCGAAGTGCGAAGTCAAACAAATTTACGACAGCGCCCGAGCAGGATGCCCGCCGCGGCCAGGGTGAGCAGAGCGCCGGGCTCGGGGACAACGCTGGAGACCAAGCGGCGATCCGACCACCCCGTTTCTCGACCTGGTTGACGCAGCGGCAGAATACGGGGCCCGAAAAACGGGCCCGGAAAACGGGTCAGGGATCAATACAAGTGGCCCGGAAAACGGGTCAGTGGCCCGGAAAACGGGTCAGGGATCAATACAAGTGAAGAGTGAAACAGTCCCGCCGTCAATTGCCGCAAAGAGGCTCAAGATGCGCAGAAGGAAAGGCCGGATGCAAGCCCCACCCAATCCGTCGCCCATCGCCTCGTTTGTGCTTTTTGTGCTTTTTCGCGGCCAACTCCGTTCCGCTTCATTTCGCGACCCGCGATCATCGTCCAAGCCGGCCGCTGCGTCATGAACGAGACAAGATTAGCCGCGGGTAGCTCGGATGGCGCGGATGGATTGTGCCTTGATCCGCGTCCATCGAGGCGGTACGCCGCCGGGCGGTATCGACGCGTACCCGCCGAGCGGTCAATTCCTGTCTGCCTGCGCCCATCCAGCACCGCCACCGTCCACCAGAATTTCCGTAAGATTTCCATTGACACAACCTAACTATAGCCGTATAAGTGAAACCTATGATAGTTAATGAGTCATCCATAACCCGAATCACCACCGCCCGGCCACGCGCCCCATCCGCAACCGCCCGCCCGCAAAGTGGTTTCCAAGGGCCCGTCTGCTCCCTTGGGACTGATCGGGACGGCTTTTGGACGGCTTTTGGGACCGGTTTTGGGGACCTCCAGCAACCGCCGTGTTACTGTAACAACCGCTGAGTAATATACTTATGTCTCTTAGCGATGCCGCCGCCAACGCCCAAAACTTTTTTGTTTGCCTTCCGCACCCGGACACCGGCTTCCGCAGCCGCAGCTTCAGCCCTTCCCACCCTTCCTCCTCGCCAGCTTCTGCAACAATCCCCACACCCCGCATTACTACACCCAGCAATCCTCATAACAAAGGACCCCGATGCCCCGCCGACTCCTGTGCCACAATCCACGAATTTCTTCGTGCCGCGAGAAGATTCCTGCCACCTCTTGCCTACGGCGGCCCTCGCTTCCACTTCGTGCCTCCGTGCCTTCGTGCCTCAATCCCTGTTACCGCTCTGCCGCACTGTGCCTCCTCGCCTGCCTGACCCTCTGCCCCGTCGCCCGCGCCGCTGACGCCGATCTCGACGCCCTGCTCGCCGGGGTGTCGGCCATCGCGGCGACGGGTGTGCCGGGGCCGGTGGTCGTGTTTGGCGAGCGGGTGTTCCCGGTCATCGTCGGCAGGGAAGGCCGGAACACCGCGGCCGTCGTCGCGGCCGGGCGGGCCGGCAAGGGGCGAGTCTTTGTCTTTGGGCACAACGGCTACCTCGGCGCCGATGCGCTGGCGGTCGCCGACACAGGGAGGCTGATGAAGAACGCGGTCGCGTGGACGGCCGGGGAAAACAAAGCCAAGCCCCGCGTCGGGCTGGTGGGGCTGGGCGGGCTGGCCGAGTGGGCAGGCCGCAGCGGCTTCGAGCCGGTTGTGCTTCAGGGGGGCAACTGGATCGACAAGCTCGCGGGCGTGGATGTGCTCATCGCGGAGCCGGCCGGGTTTTCGGATGCGCAGGTGACGGCCGTCCGCAGGTTCATCGAGGCCGGCGGCGGGTTCATCGGCGCTTCGCTCGGCTGGGGCTGGATGCAGCTCAACCCCGGCAAGCATCTGCCCACGCAGCACGGCGGCAACCAGCTTCTGGCGCCCATGGGTCTGGTCTGGGCCGATGGCACGCTCGATCACACGGCGAAGGACGGCTACGACGCCAGCAAGCGCCCGGCCGGGCTGGTGCATGCCGGCAAGGCCATGGATGCGATCGAGGCCATGGCCCGCAAGACGGCCAGCGTCCCGGCCGACCAGATCGCTCAGGCGGGGTGGTCGGTGACCCAGGCGGCGCAATCGCTGCCGCCGGGCGATACGCTGCTGCTGCCGCGGCTCAACAAGCTCGGCGATACGCTTTCCGTCGCCACTCCTTCGCCGAAGAAACCGCTCAAGGTCGCGGCCGACCCGCTCGGGCGGCTGTCGGCGACGCTATGGTACGACCGCGTGGCCAGGCTCGCGCCGGAGCAGATCAAGGCGCACCCGGCCGCGGAGTTCTTCCCCGGCCCCGTCCCCGTTTCCGCTGCCCGCGTGACCAAGACGGTCGAGATCGACCTGGCGATTCCCGGCTGGCACAGCACCGGCCTCTACGCCGCTCCCGGCGAGGTCGTCTCCGTCAAAACAGCCAGCGCCCCGGCCGGACTGCGCCTGCGCATCGGCTGCCACACGGATGGCCTGTGGGACCTGGACTCGTGGAGCCGCATGCCGCAGATCACGACCGCCGCCGATATCAAGACCGGCGTCACCCGCGCCGCCAGCGCCTTTGGCGGGCTGATCTACATTGACGTGGCCCGACCAACCCCCGGCGCCAAGACGACCGTCGAGATCGCCGGCGCGGTCGAGGCGCCGCTGTTTGTCCTCGGCAAGACCGACCCGGCCGAGTGGAAGAAGACGCTCCGCAACCACCCCGGCCCGTGGGCGGAGATCGCCGCCACGCGGGTCATCGTCACCGTGCCCGCGCAGCACGTGCGCAACCTCGAAGACCCCGAGGCGCTGGCCAAGTTCTGGGATCAGGTGCTGGATGCCGACGCGGACCTCGTTGGCATTCCCCACGAGCGCCCGCGGCCGGAGCGCTACGTCGCCGACGCGCAGATTTCGGCCGGGTATATGCACTCCGGCTATCCGATCATGACCCACCTGGACGTGGCCGACCTGATGGTCGACCGCGAGGCGATGCTGGGCAACAAGCGCGAGCCCGTCTGGGGCCTGTTCCATGAAATGGGACACAACCACCAGTCCGGCCTGTGGACCTTCGACGGCACGGTCGAGGTGACCTGCAACCTCTTCTCCCGCTACTGCCTGGAAACCGTCTGCGGCATCCCCACCGAGAAACAGGGCAAAGGCAGCGCCCGCCGCGTGCAGGCATACCTGCAAGCCGGCGGCGACTGGGAGAAGTGGAAGAGTGACCCGTTCCTGGCGCTGGGCATGTACGATCAGCTCAAGGATGGTTTTGGCTGGGATGCGTACAAGAAAGTGTTCAAAGAATACCGCGACATTCCTCGCAACCAGCGTCCCCGCAGCGAACAGGACAAGCGCGACCAGTGGATGGTCCGATTCTCCAAAGCGACCGGAAAGAACCTCGGCCCGTTCTTCCAGGCCTGGGGCGTGCCGACGAGCGAAGAGGCCCGCAAGTCCGTCGAAGGGTTGCCGGTGTGGATGCCGGAGCAAGGTAAAAGGTAAAGGGAAAAAGGAAAAAGGTAAGGAGGGAAGGAACCCTTGGTGACGCCTCGCCCAAATGCCCCCTTTTTCGTTCTTCCTTTTACCTTCGCCTCCCGTTCTTCCTTTTTCCTTTTTCCTTTTACCTTTTGCCTTCGCCTCCCCCTTCTTCCTTTTTCCTTTTATCTTTTTCCTTTTGCTTTTGCTTTCGCCTCCCGTTTCCCTGTCGCGTATGATCCCTGCCAACCGAGGCAGATACCCATGACCCAAACATCGTCGAAACCGACTTCCGGAGCGGGCCAGCACAAGAGCCGCAAGAAGCCCAAGACGCCGCGCACGCGCAAACCGGATGGCATGTCGCTGGAACAGTGGCAGATCGCCCTCCGCCGCGAGTTCGGCCAGGAACAGAAGTTCCGCCTCCGCAACGTCGGCGGCCAAGCCGTCTTCTCCGAGTTCGACGTCACCAACCCGGAAACCGGCCGGACCTATCGCGTGGTCATCCGCGGCGGCAATCCCGGCGACAACCACTGCTCGTGCCCGGACTTCGCCGTCAACACGCTTGGCACCTGCAAGCACGTCGAGTTCACGCTGGCGAAGCTCGCCCGCCAGACCGGCGGCAAGGCGGCGCTGAAGGATGGATACCAGCCGGCCTTTTCCGAGGTCTGGCTGCGCTACGGCGCCCGGCGCGAGGTGGTCTTCCGCGCCGGCGCGGAATGTCCGCCGTCCCTGCAAACGCTGGCCCGGCGGCATTTCGACGGCGACGGCATCCTCAAGGACGATGCGTTTGCCGCCTTCGACACGTTCCTGCGCGAGGCGCAGAAGACCGGCCACGAGATCCGCTGCTACGACGACGCCCTGGGCTTCATCGCCCAGGTGCGCGACCGGGCCGCGCTGGCCGAGCGCGTCGATGCCGAGTTCCCCATGGGTCCGGCCAGCCAGGCATTCGAGAAGCTGCTGAAGGTGCCGCTCTATGAATATCAGCGATCGGGGGCGCTGTTCGCGGCCAGGGCCGGGCGGTGCCTGCTCGCCGACGACATGGGCCTCGGCAAGACCATCCAGGCGATCGCGGCCGTCGAGATCCTCGCCCGCACCGCCGGGGTCGAGCGCGTCCTGATCATTTCGCCCACCTCGCTCAAGCACCAGTGGAGCCAGGAGATCGCCAGGTTCTCCGGCCGCAGCAGCGAGGTGATCGAAGGCATGGGCGCCGTCCGCGAACAGCGCTATCGCACGCCGACTTTCTACAAGATCGTCAACTACGACGTGGTCCATCGCGACCTGGAATTCATACGTCAGTGGTCGCCCGACCTGATCGTTCTCGACGAGGCCCAGCGCATCAAGAACTGGAAGACGCGGGCGGCGCGGACCGTCAAGCAGTTGCCCTCGCAACATGCCATCGTCCTCACCGGCACACCGCTGGAGAACCGGCTCGAGGAACTCCACTCCATCGTCGAATTCGTCGACCGCTTCCGCCTCGGGCCATCGTTCCGTTTTCTGGCCAACCATCAGGCCGTCGACGAAGACGGGCGGGTGGTGGGCTATCAGAACCTCAACGCCATCTCCGAGACGCTCAAGCCGATCCTCATCCGCCGCACCAAGGCCCAGGTGCTCAAGGAACTGCCGCAGCGCCTGGACAAGCACCTGTTCGTCCCCATGACGCCGCAGCAGCGGGCATACCATGAGGAGAACAAGGAGATCGTCGCCCGGATCGTCGCCAAGTGGCGGCGCTGGAAATTCCTCAGCGAAGCCGACCGGCGCCGGCTCATGGTCGCCCTGCAATACATGCGCATGAGCTGCAACAGCACCTACCTGCTCGACCCCAACACCGACTTCGGCACCAAGGTCGACGAGTTCGACGCGCAGTTGTCGCAGCTCATGGAACAGCCGGATACCAAGGTCGTGGTCTTCAGCCAGTGGCTGGGAACGCACGAACTTTTGGCCGCCCGGCTGCAGCGGCGCGAGCACGGATTCGTGCTCTTTCACGGCGGCGTGCCCAGTTCCAAGCGCAAGGACCTGATCGCCCGCTTCAGGGAGGACGAGCACTGCCGCGTGTTCCTCTCCACCGACGCCGGCGGCGTTGGGCTCAACCTGCAGCACGCCTCCGCGGTCATGAACATGGACCAGCCCTGGAACCCGGCAGTTCTCGAACAGCGCATCGGGCGGGTGCATCGCCTCGGCCAGCGCCGCCCGGTCAATGTCGTGCATTTCGTTGCCAAGGACACCATCGAAGAGGCGATGCTGGGCAGGCTGCAGTTCAAGCGGTCGCTGTTCGCCGGCGTGCTGGACGCGGGCGACAACGACGTCTTCCTCGGCGGCAGCCGGCTGAAGAAGTTCATGGAGTCGGTGGAGCAGGCCACCAGCGCCATTCCCGCCGCGGCGCCGGTCGAGGCGGTCCCCGTCCCCGAAATCGACGAGGCGGCGGGCGTGGACGAGGAGCCCGTGGCTGCCCCCGCGCCCCCGGCGGCGGCCGCCGGCGTGGACACGGCGGTGCTCACCAATCTCATCAGCGCCGGCCGGCAGTTCCTCGACCAGCTCGGCCAGTCGCTCGCCGCCCCCGCCGGGGCCGGCGCCGCCGTGCCGCTGATCGAGCACGACGAGAAAACGGGACGCAGCTATCTCAAGCTGCCGGTGCCCGGCCCGGGCATGCTGGAAAAGCTGGCGGCGATCGTGGGCATCCTGACCGGGAAGGCGTAGCCTGTCCAGTAGGGCCAGCGTCCCCGCTGGCCATTCTCCATGTGCGCCGGTGAACTCGGCCAGGACGCTGGCGCTGAAGACCGCGATCGGCGGTCGCGGCTACAGGCGCGGGAGCATCGCCCGCCAAGTAGGGCCAGCGTCCCCGCTGGCCATTCTCCATGTGCGCCGGTGAACTCGGCCAGGACGCTGGCGCTGAAGACCGCGATCGGCGATCGCGGCTACAAACGCGAGAGCATCGCCTGGCAAGTAGGGCCAGCGTCCCCGCTGGCCATTCTTCATGTTCGCGAGCGAACCGGGTTGGACTCGGCCAGGGCGCTGACGCTGAAGACCGCGATCGGCGATCGCGGCTACAAACGCGGGCGCATCGCCTGGCAAGTGTGGCCAGCGTCCCCGGCGACCGGGTCCGACCCAGTTCGCCGCTGCGCAGGAAGAATGGCCAGCGAGGACGCTGGCCCGACTACAGGCGCGGGAGCATGGCGTCGACGACCCGCTGGCAGACCTCGTCCAGCGGGGCCTCGATCTTCAGGCCCGAGGCCCGGGCGTGGCCGCCGCCGCCGAAGAGTTCGGCGAACTTGGCCACGTCCACCTGCCCTTTGCTGCGGAGGCTGACGCGGACGGGGCCGAAATCGCGGGGCTCGGTCGCCAGGACCGACACCTGCACCTTGCCGATCTGCAGCGGGATGTTCACCAGATTCTCCGTGTCGGCCACACTTGCGCGCGTCTCCTCGAAGTCCTTTTTGGTGATGCTCATGACCGCCAGTTTCCCACCGGCCAGGAGCTTCATCGACTGCATCGCCCGCGTTTGAAGGGCCACGCGCTCGGCCCGCTCGTTCTGGTAGATTGCCTGGTACATGGCATCCGTGTCGACGCCCGCCTCCATGAGCGCGGCGCACAGCCGATGGGTGTACGGCCGGGTGTTGGAGAACTGGAACCAGCCAGTGTCGGTGGCGATGGCCGCGTAGAGACAGGTGGCCACCGGCTTGTCCAGCGGGATGTCCCACCGCTGGAGGAGTTCCGCGACGATCTCGCCGGCGGCAGCCGCCTCGGCGACCACCAGGCGCGTGTTGCCCCAGGCTTCCTGGGTCCGGTGATGATCGACCACCAGAATCGGCTTGGTCCAGCCCGCGAACTTCTCCTGGAGCCCGGGAAGCTGGCTCCAGGTGCCGGTGTCGACCACCAGCAGGGCATCATATGATGACAGGTCGAACGCTTCGAGCCCGCCCTTCTCGAAGTCGGTGAAGGCGATGGCGGGATCGCGGAAGATGAAGGCGTACTTGGTCGGCAGGTGGCTGAGCAGCATGACGTGGGCGTCGATGCCCTTGGCGCGCATCGCCAGGACCATGGCCGCCGCGGAGCCCAGGGCGTCGCCGTCGGGACGGACGTGGGTGGTAACCAGAACGCGGCGGCAACGGGACAGGGTGTCAATAATCTGCTGGTACTGGTCGGTCATGGTGTCACGCCATCCTCGCGATCGGTCGGGCGGGATCAAGCGCGCTTCGGCTCACCGTCCATTCGATGTCCCGGCCAAGCTGCGTCTTCAACGACTCGACCCCGTCGAACTTCCGTTGCTCGCGCAGCCAGTCGACCAGTTCCACGCCGATCTCCCGGCCGTAGAGGTCGCCTTCATAGCCCACCAAGTGCGCCTCCACCTGCCGGCGGTTGTCGCCGAACGTCGGCATCGGGCCGATGCTCACGGCCGCGGGCCAGACGCGGCCATCCACGCGGCAGCGCCCGACGTAGACGCCATCGGCCGGAACAAGCTGCGCGGAACAGTCCAGGTTTGCCGTGGGGATGCCGATCGTCCGGCCGCGCTGGTGGCCCACGATCACCGGCCCGCGCAGCTCGTACGCACGCCCCAGACAGATGGCCGCATCGCGCACCCGGCCGTGGGCCAGCAGAAAGCGCACCAGCGAGCTGCTCACGGGCACGCGCTGCATATCGAGCAGACCGACCTCGGCGGCGGTGCCGATGTGGACGCCGATGCCGGAGCCGACGGCCCACTTCTGCAACTGCCGGACGTTGCCGCCGCGGCCTTTGCCGAAATTGAACGAATCGCCCTCGACAATGTGCGATGGGCGAACCTCATCCCGCAGGATTCGCCAGAAATCCTCGGCCGACAGGTTGAGCACGGCCGGCTCCGGCGGCAGTTCGACGAGGAATTGGATACCGAGGGCAGCCAACAGTTCGCGCTTCACGCCCACGGGGGTCAGGCGTGGCGGTGCGGCTTCGGGCCGCAGCACCGTTACCGGATGCGGCTCGAAGGTGACCGCCGCCACCGCCCGGCCGGGCGCCTCGCCGGCCAGGCGCTGCACCATGGCGACGATGCTCCGGTGCCCCCAGTGAACGCCGTCGAAGTTGCCGATCGACACGACGGCCGCGGGGGGAAGCTGGCGCAGACCCTGGATTCCGAAAAGCAGTTGCATGGGCGACATTCCAGTAGCGTGCCGGTTGTTTCCAGTCAAGACAAACAGCGTCGTGCTTGACATGGCCGCCTGGTCCTTTACGTTGCCGGGGAATCTTGTTTCACAGAGGACACGACCATGCCCCATCCAATGGCCGGAAAGCCGGCAACGGCCGATATGCTCATCGACGTCGCGAAGCTCAATGCCGAGTACCTCTCGCGCACGCCGGATCTGGCCGATGCGAATCAACTGGTTTCCTTCGGCACATCCGGCCACCGCGGCACGCCCGGCAACGGCTCGTTCACCGAGGCCCACATCCTGGCCATCACCCAGGCCATCTGCGAACACCGCAAGTCCAAGGGGATCACCGGGCCGCTGTTTCTCGGCAAGGACACGCACGCGCTTTCGGATGCGGCCCAGCGCACGGCGCTGGAAGTGCTGGCGGCCAACGGCGTGGAGACGTTCATCCAGCAGGCTAACGGCGTCACGCCGACGCCCGTCGTGTCGCGCGAGATTCTCGTCTACAACCACAACCGCAAGAGCGCCTGGGCCGACGGCATCCTCATCACGCCCTCGCACAACCCCCCTGCCGATGGCGGGTTCAAGTACAACCCGCCCAACGGCGGGCCGGCCGACACCGACATCACCTCAGTCGTTCAGAAGCGCGCCAACGAACTGCTCAAAGCCGGGAATCGCGAGGTGAAGTACACGGCGTACGAGGCCGCGCTCAAGGCGACGACCACGCACGAGCACGACTACATCCGGCCATATGTGAAAGACCTGACGCACGTCGTGGACATGGCGGCCATCCGATCCGCGCGGCTGCGGATCGGCATCGATCCGCTCGGCGGGGCGGCCGTGAACTACTGGCAGCCGGTCGCCGAAATCTTCGGGCTGGACATCAAGGTGGTGAACCCGGGTATCGACCCAACGTTCGGGTTCATGACCGTGGACCACGACGGCAAGATCCGCATGGATTGCTCGAGCCCGTTCGCCATGGCCGGGCTGGTGAAACTCAAGGACCAGTTCGACATCGCCTTCGGCAACGACCCGGATGCCGACCGCCACGGCATCGTCACGCGCTCGGCCGGGTTGATGAATCCCAATCACTATCTGGCTGTCGCCATCCAGTATCTCCTCGGACACCGCCCGCAGTGGCCGGCCGATGCCGCCGTCGGCAAGACGCTGGTCAGCTCGAGCCTGATCGACCGCGTGGTGGCGGCGCTGGGGCGGAAACTCAGCGAAGTACCGGTGGGATTCAAGTATTTCGTGCAGGGGCTCTTCGACGGCTCGTACTGCTTCGGCGGCGAAGAATCGGCCGGGGCGAGCTTCCTGCGTCGCGACGGTTCGGTCTGGTCGACGGACAAAGACGGCCTGATCCTCGGCCTGCTGGCGGCCGAGATCACCGCCGTCACCGGCAAGGACCCCGGCGAGCACTACCAGGCCCTGACCGCGAAGTTCGGCACGCCGTATTACACGCGCATCGACGCCCCGGCCACGCCCGCGCAAAAGGATACGCTCAAGAAACTCTCGCCCGAGAACGTCACCGCCACCACACTGGCCGGCGAGACCATCACCGCCCGGCTGACCCGGGCGCCCGGCAACAACGAACCCGTCGGCGGGTTGAAGGTGACCACCCAGAACGGCTGGTTCGCCGCCCGGCCCAGCGGCACGGAGAACATCTACAAACTTTACGCCGAGAGCTTCACCAGCCAGCAGCACCTGCAACGGATCGTGGAAGAGGCCCAGCAGATTGTGCTCAAGTCGCTGGGGACGTGACGGCGCGGGAATTGCTCGCAGGTGCAAGCCGTGAGAAAGACGCTGTCGCCCGCTCAACGGACCTATCATCAGAGGTGTAACAGCGGGAGATCGCCTCAAGGGAAGGACTGGCCATGGTTGAAATTCAACAGACCGACGACGCAGTGGTGGTGAGGCTCGGCGGTGATTTCGGCCAGCCGGAGGCCGACATTCTCGACCAGCAACTGCCGCCGCTGGCCGAGAAGAAGCCGCGGGTGGTGGTGTTCGACCTCAGCCGGGTGACGCTGATGGCGTCGGTTGCGCTCGGATCGATCATGGCGCTGAACCGCACCGTCCGCAAGAACGGCGGCAAGGTGCGCCTGGCCGCCCCGGGGCGAAATGTGCTGGGCGCGCTGCGGTTCACGCGGATCGACGACATCCTGGAGATATGCGCCTCCGTGGATGCGGCGATGGCGTCGTGATGCACTTTGGAGTGCGGCGGTCTTGACGCCGCTTTTCCATCGGCGGGACAATCGGCTTGGATCAACCGGGAACACTTCGAGGCGGTTATCGCGCGAGGAAATCTCGATACTGAACCAGCGCCTGATCGTTGGCGATGTCCCGCCCGAGGATCAGGCGAGCGCGGGCGGTGGCTGGAGTGGCGGCGGTCAGATCCCGGCCAAAGAGGCACAGATATAGCGAGCGATGGGCTTCTTCTCCGAATGGCGTGGCGATGGCGAAGCAGTCTTCAGGGCGAGACATCACGATGGCGGTGAGGCCCGATTTCGCGTCGCGGCGGATGGCGATGGGCGCGGCGAGTTTCGGGCGGATCACCCAGTCAACGGGGTTCGGCGGGCGCTTCCAGCGGCCATCTTTGATGATTGCGATCGCCTTGTCGTCTCGCGGGAACATCTGCCAGTCGCCACCGGTTTTCCCGGCCGGCACGAACGCGTTGTCCTGCCCGCCCGGCGCGGCGTAGACCAGCGCGACGTCACAGGGCGGCAGGTAGGAGGCGAGGAACAGTTCGTAGTTCCTGAGGTCCTTCCGCGGCGTGACGGTCAGCGTCAGATCCAGCGTATTCGCGGCCGACCAGCGATAGACGGCCAGCAGATCGAACGGATGCTCCGCATCGTTGGTCCAGCGGACTTCGACGGATCCGTCATCCCGCAACTTCGCCTGGCTGCCCCAGTCCCACGCGGCCGTGCCGTAGCGGTGGTCGGCATCGAACATGCGGTAGATCGAGAAGATGCCGTACGGCCCGGCGATGGCCGTCTGCGAGCCAGTCTCCACGACGGGCGTGAGGCCGAGCGCTTTGCCCTGGGCGCGAAGGACGCCGCGGAAGGGGCCGGTGTCGAAGGGAAATTCGTCGCCCTGTGCGGTGAAGGCCACGCGGGCGGGCCGAGTGGCCGGCGGCTCGGCGGCGGAAACGGCGAACGGAAGAAGGAAGAAGATGGCGGCGGGGAGTGTGGGTGTCATGCTTCTCTTTGATAGCCGGCAGGCTCGGCGACGTTTCGAGATCGCGCATGAATTCAGTGCCGCCAGCGCCCTCACTGGCGGAGTCCGCTGCCCCCGATTCCGCCGGTGCGGACACCGGCGGCACTTGCACAACTGCCAGTGAGGGCACTGGCAGCACTGGAAATTGGGGACACGAACATCGGTTTCCCAAACAGACCGGCCGGCGCAGATAACTCCGCGCCGGCCGGTAAATGTCCAGTCATGCCGCTTACTTCGCCAGTTCCGCGCAGGTCTTGTCGAACCACTCGATGCACTTGGGCAGGTTGCCGTCGAGGTCCTTCACGCCGCCGGTCTCGTACTCGATCGAGCAGTAGCCCTTGAAGCCCTGGGCCTTGAGCTCGGTGAGCACGCCCTTGGGGTCGCCCTTGCCGGTGCCCCAGGGAACGTCGCTGGCGTTGCCGTAGGCGTTGAGGTCCTTGAAGTGCAGGTGCTCCACGCGGCCGGCGAGCTTCTTGATCTGTTCCACCTGCTGGAGGTTGGCCCGCATCCAGTGGCCGGTGTCGGAGCAGGAGCCGATCAGCTTGTTGTGGCCTTCGCAGGCGGCCAAGACCTTGTCCGGCGGCCAGGATTGCGGGTGGTTGTGCAGGGCGAAGCGGATGCCGTACTCGGTGGTGAGCTTCTCATGCACGGCGTTGGGCGTGGTCTCGGTGACCAGCACCTCGATGCCCATCTTCTTCGCCCAGTCGAACATCTTCCGCGCCCCGGCCTCGTCGTTGGGCACGCCGTCCACGCCGTAAGCCACCAGCTTCAGGCCGCCGGCGTCGGCGAGTTTCTGCTTGATCTCGTCGCAGACCGCATCGCTCATGTTGCGGTTGACGTTCTCGTTGGAGCCGGGCTTGAGCTTCTGGCCGGGATAGATTTCCAGGTACTTGATGCCCATGCCGGCGGCCTTGTCGACGGTCTCGAAGAAGCTGATTTCGCGATAGGTGTAGCATTGCAGCGACACCTTGATGCCGAGCTTTTCCGAGGCCGAGTCATCCCGCTTGTCGGCCGCCCGGCCGGGCAGGGAAAACGCGAGCATCGCGAGAAAACACACGAGAGACAGTTTCTTGGTCATAAATTCCTTTCGAGAATGGTTGGACCAGCGTACCAATGAACTACCGCGCGCGCGGGACTTCGTTAACTCCCGGCTGCTTACGCGGATCTGCCCACAGATTCGGGAGGGCCGTGCTTCTGCACGGCCGGGATGGTCGCGACGCGAAACGGCCGCAGAGGACTGCGGCCCTCCCGGAAAGATGGTCACGCCCGCTCACCCCGGCGTCAGCACCACGGACTTCAGCCCGATCACCTTCCACTTCGGGTCGGCCTTGGGTCTGACCGACACGGACACTTTACCGGGTTGCTCGAGGGTGAAGGAGCCGAGTTCCTCGGTGGTGTAGGTTGCCCAGGAGCCGGTCGGCTTGGACTTGCCGGCGAGTTTCTGGCTGCCGGCTTCGACGGTGAATTCGCTGCCGCCGGCGCCCTGGTCACATGAGTAGGTGATCGACACTTTGAACGTGCCGGGCTTGGCCAGGGTGATATCCCACGAGACCCAGTCGCCGGCGTTGGCCCAGTAGCCGATCTGGTCCTTGCCGTCGCCGGATTCGTATTGCGGCGTGTCGCCGTGGATTATGGCGTCGGCCGCCCGCAGCACGAACCGGCCGTCCGGGCCCGGCCCGATCAGGTCCGCCACCACCGGCACCGGCTTGAGATTCTCCCCGGTGATCTTCAGCGCCACCGCGATGTCCGACAGCTTCTGCGCCGGCATGTTGACATCCAGGCCGCCATCCGTCTGCGACCAGTCGAGCTTCCCCGCATGGCCCAGGAGCGACACGGCCGACACCTTGCCCGCGGGCAGCGCCAGCGAGCGGACCACGAGCTTGCCATTGTCCGGCCAGCCCAGGGCGATGGCGTACAGGGCGTCGCCTCTGGTGGTGAAGCGGATGTCGCGGGCGCTCATGCGGCCGTAGCTGCCCTCGTTGAAATGCCCGCTCTTGAGCCTGCCGGCGCCTTCGCCAAAGACCTGCCAGGGGCGCGTGCCGTAGATGGCCTCGCCGTTGATGGCGATCCACCCGGCCATGTCGGCCAGCACCTTTTCCTCGTCGGCGTCGATGGTGCCGTCGTGCTTGAGCGGGATGTTCAGCAGCAGATTGCCGTTCTTGCTGACGATGTCGGCGAGCATGGCGATGACCTGCTTCGCGGGCTTGTAGCGCAGGCCGGTCTTGTAGAACCAGTCGCCGATGCAGGTGTCGGTCTGCCACGGCTGGGCCTTGATCTCCTGCAGGGCGCCGCGCTCGACATCCTCGACGCCGACGTCCTCGTAGTCGCCGTGGCCGGCGCCTTTTCCCCAGTTCTTGATGTTGTAGACGGCCTCGAGCTTGCCATCGTGCCAGGACATGTTGGCGTTGTAGTAATGGGCGAACAGGCTGCGGCCGACTTCGCCGAAGGGGATGGCGCCGTCGGAATACATCAGGTCGGGCTTGTAGGTGTCGAGCAGGTCGCGCATCCGCCAGTACCACTGCCGCGGCCACCACTCGGGCGGATCTTTCGGATAACTGGACGACGTGTCCTCATGCGGCGGGAAATAGAGATCGGCATAGGCCGGATCGTTGCCATCATAGGGCACGCCGGCCAGCGGGCCCTGCTTGTCGCGGCCTTTGTTGGTGTTGAACCAACTGTAGCTTCGTGCCAGGTGCTCGGTGACGCCGAAACGCAGCCCCTGCTTGCGGGCCGCCTGCGCCCACAGGCCGACGATGTCCTGGTGCGGTCCCCAGTTGACCGAGTTCCAGCGGTGATATTTCGAGTCCCAGTTGTCCCAGTTGTCGTGATGATTGGCCAGCACCACGAAGTATTTGGCGCCGGCCTGTTTGTAGAGCGCCATGAGCCGGTCGGGGTCGAACTTCTCGGCCTTCCACGCGGCCGCGAGGTCCTTGTAGCCGAATTTCGACGGGTGGCCGAAATGCTCGAGGTGGAATTTGTACTGCGGGTTGCCCTCGATATACATGTGCCGGGCGTACCAGTCGCCGAACTCGGGCAGGGACTGCGGGCCGAGAATGCCCCATATGCCCAGTTTGGCGTCGCGGAACCACTCGGGACATTTGTATTGCCTGAGCGATTCCCACGTCGGCTTGAACGGCCCGTCGGCCATCTCGATCTTCGCCGGAACCGGCCGGGCCGCCGGGGGCATTTCGGCGCCCCATGCCGCACCGCAAGGCAGCATACATGCCGCGACCAGCAACATTGCGCCAAGGGACCTCATAGGCAACCTCCTGAGTCTCCGCCTCGGGGTTTCTCCTGTGCCACAACCCATCAATTCTTTCGCCGCGTGAGAGGATCTTCGGCGCCTCTTGCCTGCACTGATTCCTTCTTCCACTTCGTGCCGGAGCCTGCCCTGAGTGCTCGAAGGGTCTGCCTTCGTGCCTCAATGCCTTTGGCCGCGGCCGCGCCGCGCGGTGGTTCAAAGTAATCGTCGTCCGCGATGTCCGGGATGCCGATCACGAGCACGCGCATCTGGCCGCGGGCGCCGTGAACGACTCCGGGCGGGATGTGGACGATTGTCCCCTCCCGGACCGGATGCTCCGCGCCATCCAGCACCAGTACGCCTTCTCCCTTGAGCACGTAATAGAGTTCTGTCGATCGCTTGTGGTAATGTGGCTTGGAACCGTCGATGTCCACAGCATGCGCCCACGCGGCCGGATGCGCCCCGGCATCCTCGCGGCTGATGAGGCGATCGCGATGGCCGCAGGCGCTGCGTTCGCGCGGCACACAACCTTCGTGGCGAATGAGGATTTGGGAGGGCATATTCGCTCCTGGCGCGATGGTCCGCGGTGCGGACCCCACTTTGGACTGCGGCGGCTTGACGCCGCTTTTCGATGCACGCCGAGCCGGCGTTGG
>JBIOJL010000053.1:0-20084 GCA_044450885.1 Tepidisphaerales bacterium | reverse complement strand
GGTGTAAGTTGTTGTATTCATTTGGTTTGCGATTTTGATGATGGCGGCGGGGGGCAGAAAAACCGACTCCAAACCGACCCTGAACCGACCCCGAATCGACCCCGAATCGACCCCAAACCGACCCCAAACCGACCCCAAATCGACCCCTAACCGACCCTGAATCGACCCCGAATCGACCCATGAGTTGCCAGTTGCCAGTGGAGAGGGGAGGGTGGCCCACGAAGTGGCACTAAGGCACGCGAAGAAATCCTCCATGCGGGCGTATGCGATTGTGAAAGAGCGCACGGCATCTTCCCTGCGGATGATGCGTTAACTGTCATCGACACGATATATACGGCATCGGTTAGGTTATGTCAAGGGGAGTCCGTGGGAAATGACGAAATTCGAAAATCGAATGACGAATGAAGCAGAAAGCACGACGGCAAGCGGAGAGGATTAAACACGAAGAACACGAAGTCACGAAGCGGGGTATGGTGTTGGCGGCCGGACTGCGATGGGCATGGCTTGTTTGTTTCTCTTGATCGGGATGGTGAGGGCGGGAATTCCGTCGCGGATGACGGGATGGATTGGGCGGCCGAAGGTGTCGCGGAGTGCGCCGGGCGAGGATCGCGGGAATTACATCATATGTAGAATTGGTTAGGACCCCTGGTCCCCCTGTTACAGGTCCACGTTTTGCGGTGCGACGATTAGCGGCGCTTGGCGTTCGCATACTCGCCAGGCAACCCGTTCACCCACCGTCTCTATGCTTACCCGGATCACCTGCCCGACTGGACATGGTATCGCGTTCAAACGCTCAAGCCGATGGTGCCGGGAACGGGAGTTGGCGTCATTGTTGCCCACCATTTCATCATCGCACCCCGGACGAGATGCTCGAAAACATGAAGCAACATCGGCGTGTCATCCGCAGTCCAAATTCCACCGCGTGCGGCCATACCCGAGCCAAGTGGTCGCTCAGCGACCGGTGGGGACACCGGCGGCACTGGGCGGAGCGAAGGGAATCCGCGGCAATTCCCGCTTGAGATTGTCGGCGAATTTCTCCCGGTAGGATCGTGAAGAATGGCAGTCGGCGTAATGGAAGATCGGCCGCGCGTGCGGGGAAACGCGGTGGGTCGTGGGCACGATGCTATCTGGCTTGGCTGATTTCTCTGCATTAGAGGGGTTTTGCAGGCAACGCCGTCCGCGTATAATTCAGTTATGCATTTACGTCGGCTCCAGATCAAGAACTTCAGGGCGATCAGCGATCAGCGGCTCAATTTTGAAGACGCGATGGGCCACGTTCGTCCGATCTCCGTCATCGCCGGTCCAAATGGTAGCGGGAAGACTTCCGTCTTGTTCGCGATCGTTCAGGCGCTTCGAGGTGCTCTTAGCGCACGGATTCCTGACGTTCCGGATCCCAGTGATGACGATCTTCACCGTGGCGATCCCACCGGACGTCGGCCGGTCACTGCGACGGTTGAACTTGAATTGATCTATCAACCGAGGGAGCTAGAAGCGATCAGAGACGTTTTTGCGAAGACTCGGTCATTGCGGGAGAAGATTGGCAAGAAGGAACTCGATCCGGAAGATTTGCCGGACGGCAAGTTGAAACTAGCGTGGCAATATCCCCCGCGGGTATTGCGAGATGGGACGCTGGCGAAGAGGTCGGACCTTCAGAGCACGCCTGAGTATGGTGTGGGATGGCTGAGCGGGCCAAGTTCTGCTTGGCGTGGTTTCAAGAAACGGCTGCTGGAATCCGTGACGGACATGTACCCGATAGGCATGTTGAATGTGTTCCCTCAGAATCGAGATCGCCGGTGGGGAATCGATATCGAAGACTCTGGCGATGAAGACTCCACGCATGACATCGCGTCCGGCCCGCTTGGAGCGAGGAACGGACATGCCGAAGAGCCAACAGTGCCCGATGCATTGCGTCGCCTCGGAGAATGGGCCCACGGTCAAGGGTTAGACGAGAACGACGACCGCCGGAAGTGGGAATCGCAATTGCAGGAAAGATTCAAGCGCATCTGCTCGCCTAAGGAGTACAAAGGCTACTGGCTGGACCATCCGCGGTACGGTGAGTCGCCGCTGCTTTCGGACTCCGGGAAGGAGTACCCGTTCCGATCGGCGGCCAGCGGCGAGTTGGTTATCCTGCACTATCTGACGAAATTCACCTTTCCCAGGCCAGTACACAACAGTCTGGTCCTTATTGACGAGCCCGAATTACATCTTCACCCAAAGTGGATTCGTCAACTTTACCGTGCGTTGCCGTTGATGGGGGACAACAACCAGTTCATTCTGGTGACGCACAGTCCCGACTTGAGGCAGTTGGCGGCCGAGGACAACGCGGTGATCGATCTCGGCGCACTTGACGACCTGAATGGGAGTGGGGCCAATGCCTAACGCACCGCTTTTCCCCGAGAACTACCCCGGTTCCGGTAAGTTTGCAATTCTCTGCGAAGGCGATCTGACCGGCTATGAAGCCGCAATTCTGGGTCGCTGGCTTAGAGAACGGGTACCGACGACCGAAACGGTTGATGTCCGCCCGTGCGGAACCGGCGAATCGCTGATCGGCATGGCCGACGCGATCGGACGATCGGTTCGTGTGATCGTTGTGGAGGATCGCGACTTCCGTTCCACCGACCGTGCGAAGAAAGAGTGCGCCACGAAGTGTGCCGACCGCGAAGAGCGGAACCTCGCCATGCGAGGTTGGGTCGCTTGGACGAGAAACGAGATCGAGAACTACTTCCTTGACGATGAGGTGCTCTTCCCGGCGGTGCGGGAGGCGTTCGAGTGTTCGGCCGCAGACACGAAGGCGGCCCGCGATGAGGCAATCAAGGCTCTTTGTGTCTTTCAGGTTGTTCAGGCGGCGGCATCCGACGCCGACGTCGCTTGGGCAGAGTTGGCGAAGTCCAGACGTCTTGGAGGGGGCAAGCCGAAATGGAGCGCCGCTGGTCTGGACGTGCCGCAGGCAGCCGCGATACGGACAAACCTCGAAGGGCACATCAAGGGGGCGCAGGGCAAAGTCGTATGGACAATCCTCATCGTGTCGGCCAAATTGACCGAATGTCCCTGGAAGAAACGTTCGTAGACGGTGTTGAGGAAGTGCTGTTTGTCGGAGAAATCGGTCATGGTCCGGGCGGCGCGCTCGATGGCGACGTAGAAGCGGTCGAGTTCCTTGAGATAGGTGTTGCGGTCGAACGACTGGCTGGTCATGGCCAGCATGACCTTCTCGACCTCGGCCGCGATGACGTTGCGGCGGACGAATTCGGGGTTGTCGAAAATCTCGCGGATGAGGCGCTCAGTGAGGATGTGTTGGATCAGCATCTCATCGACGGCCGGCTGGGAGAGGTTGGGGTTGAGGCTGGTGCGGCAGAGCTCGAAGAAGTCGGCGAAGGCTTTCTTGAAGGCGGGGTTGGTGCGGTGGGACTCGTCGATCTTCTTCTTCAGTCCCTCGGCGAGGTCGGGAACGCGTTCTTTGAATTCATCGACGGCGTGTTCGAATTCCTCGATCTCGGGTTCGATGTGGCGGAAGAACTGAGTGATGAGGTCCTGGAGCCTGGCCGGGTCTTTCATGTCGGCCGCGAGGATGCGCTGGCCGTCCTGGTAGAGGATGGCGGTGGCGTTATCCTCGAAGATGATGTTGGTGAGGGGATAGCCGGCCTTGCGTTTCTGTTCGATCTCGGCTTCGAGATCGTCATCCGTGTCCTTGGCCTCCCAGAAGCCGCGGACAAGGTTCATGGCGTCCTTGAACGTGCCGTCGGGGCGGATGGTCTTGCCGTTGACCTTCTTCTCCTGCTCGGCAATGAGCGTCCAGCCGTGTTCCTTGCCGGCGGCCATCAGCAGAATGTGGAAGGCCGGGCGCGTGCCCATTTCGTACATGACGTGTTGGTGGGCGAGGTCCTTCAGATCGGCATAATACTGCTCGATGAGCTTGGGAAGCTTCGATTTCCCGGTACGTGTGGGCGTTTTCCCCATGGGCGGAATCGTACCAGCCGGGTTCGTTGCCGACAACCGCGCGCCGCATTCCGCAGGCGCGGTCTTGCGGAAGTCGGACCCGCCCGAAGCTGCGCTCACGCGATCCGAGATGGTGGGGTGCATGACAGAATCGGCGGGACCTTTTCGAATGGCTTCGGAGGGGCAGGAATGCCCCTCGCTCAGCCATTTGATGACAGACACGAATGTCTGTCCCACCGGTATCTGGCAAGGGCACCGCCGAAGATGTCATGGACCCTGCTTCATTCGCCGGCGCAGGAGAATCTTGCAGGGGGCGGCCTGGTCTCCTATCGTGGCTGGCATGACGCCGCTGGTCTTCACGCTGGTCACCTTCGCCATGTCCCTCGCGGCCGGGGCGCTGGGGTCGCTGCTGGGGCTGGGCGGCGGGATCATCGTCATACCGGCGCTGACGCTGCTGCTGGGGATCGATATTCGATACGCCATCGGAGCGTCGGTGGTGTCGGTGATCGCCACGTCCAGCGGGGCGGCGGCCGCGTATGTGCGGGAACGGCTGACGAACCTGCGGGTGGCCATGCTGCTGGAGATCGGGACGACGACCGGCGCGCTGACGGGCGCGTATCTCGCCGGCGTCCTGGCGGGACGATGGCTCTACATCATCTTCGGGCTGGTCATGGGCTACTCGGCCATCGCCATGTTCCGCAAAGGCCGGGGGACGGCCGCGGTCGTGCCGAGGGATCGTCTGGCGGATCGGCTGCGGCTGCACGGCAGCTATCGCGATGAGGCGGTCGGGCAGGAGATCGCATACCGGGTCACCCATACGCTGCCGGGGCTGGCGCTGATGTACATCGCGGGGATGGTCAGCGGCCTGCTGGGTATCGGCTCGGGAGCCCTGAAGGTGCCGGCCATGGACCTGGCGATGCGGCTGCCGATCAAAGTGTCGACGGCAACCAGCAACTTCATGATCGGAGTCACGGCGGCCGCCAGCGCGGGGGTCTATTTCGCCCGGGGCGACATCGATCCGTTCGTGGCCGCCCCGGTGGCGGCGGGCGTGGTGATCGGGGCGACGGCGGGTTCCTATCTGCTGGGACGGTTGCAGAGCCGCGTCATCCGCATCGTCTTCGTCGCCGTGCTGCTGTGGGTTTCCGTGGAAATGCTGCTGAGAGGAGTGCGCTGACATGCCATCCGATGATGCTATAGAACGCGAACCGACGCCTATAGAGAACGAACGTGTCCGGCGGGTGGAACTGGTGCTCAGCAACCTGTTGCGCACCGGCGTCGTGGCGAGCTTCGCGATCATCCTCATCGGCACGGCGATCAGCTTCTCCCGGCATCCCGACTACGTCAACTCGCGAGGGCAACTCGCCCACCTGACCCGGCCCGGGGCCGCGTTTCCGCACACCATGCGGCAAGTGTGGGAAGGGGCTGTGAATCTGCGAGGACAGGCCATCGTGGTCGTCGGGCTGCTGGTGCTGATCGCCACGCCGGTGATGCGCGTGGCCGCGTCCGTCTTCGCCTTCGTCTACCAGCGGGACGGCGCCTTCGTGGCCATCACCTCCCTGGTGCTGGCGCTGCTGTTGCTGTCGTTCTTTCTGGGAAGAGTCGAGGGCTAGTCCTTTGCGGCTCAAGTCATCCGGCGGTCCAAGACACGGGCAAGAGGACTTGTCCATGCCATCCAAACGCGTTCCACCGCCGCGGGATTTGAGCCGCGTTGGACTACGGACGATGGCTGTCGGGCAGAAGTCTGCTCACGAAGTACATGACTGCCAGCAGGGTCAGGCCGATGCCCAGGCTCCAGGCGATCAGCCGCTTCTCCACCGGCAGCAGCGGCTCGTATTCCTGCTGCATCTTCTTCAGTTCGTCACCGATTTTCGGGTCGTTGGTCATAGGTCACGGGTCCGATTGAGATTCGAGATCGGGGTCGTCGCACGCCTTGCCGGCCGGCTAGTGGATAATCGGCGGATGCACCCCGCCGAAGAATACCCAGGAGATGATCAGACCGAACCAGATGATGAAGCCGAAAAGGCCCACCACGTAGACTGCGGCCAGTCTGGCGATGCCTTCCTGCCAGAGCCGGCGGAAATTCGAGATCACTCCGATGGTGAAGAAGGTCAGGCAGAAGAAGAGCACGCGGAAGATGTTGGCCTGGTCCGTCGAGAGCTTGGCCGGGCCGGGCGTGACGGTCTTCGTCGTCTGCGGCACGGTCACGACAGTCGTCTTTCCGGTGGTGGGGTCAAGCCTGGAGACTTCTTTCATGGCCGGCACTCTGGTCACACGTTCTTTGCCGGTCGCCGGGTCGGTCACGCGAACGTCGCGAGTCAGGGGAACGAGCGTCTCAGACTTGATCGATGCGGGGAACGCCAGTCCCAGGGCGAGGAACAGGGCGAACGTCAGCACATAGCCGATGATGAACTTGGGAAACCGCTGCCAGATCTCGACGACCCGGACTCTGTCGCCCTGGCGCTTCTCGATATGGTTGGCCCAGACGTATGCCAGCACGAACGCCCAGACGCCGATGAAGATGTCGATGAACACCTTGATGCTGGTGGCGGTGTTGAGAATCCAGTCCTTTTCGTAGACGATCCCATGCCCCGCCGCCCTGGCCAGGATCAAGGCATCGGTCACCGCGCCTGCGGCGGTGGCGGCACCATCGGTCTTGACCGCCAGGCCCATCCAGGCACCGGCGACGAGCGGCTGCTTCCACAGGAAATGCTGGGCCACAAACGGCAGCAGCAACAGTTCGACGACGGCGAAGACCACGACCAGGGAGGAGACCATGACGGGCACCACCGGCCGGGCCCGGATCGCAGCGCCCGTGGCGATGGCCGCCGAGACCCCGCAGATGGAAACTCCCGAAGCGAGCGGCGCGGCCCATTCGCGGCTGAACCTGAAATACTTGCGGGCGATGAAGTAGATCACCGCCCAGTAGATCAAGTATGCCTCAACGATTGCGCACAAGCCACGGAACATGATCCCCCACGCCAGGCTCGAGTTCTCCAGCGCCTTGATGCCGATGCCGGCGCCCATGATGACGATGGCGGCTTTGACGAAGAGTTCGGGCTTGAGGGATTCCTGCAGGAGTGCCGCGATCCGCGGGAAGAAATTGCCGATGGCCAAACCGGCCAGCAGCGCGAAGACGAATCCGGCTTCGCCCGTCAGCTTCAGCGACCAGCCGATCCCGAGCTTGCTGAATTCCGCCGGCGTGGTGGCCGCGACGTGGGCGTGGTTGCCCAGGACCCAGCAGGCGAAACTGATGGCGAACACGCCGGTGAAGGCGCCGACGAAGCGCTTAAGGTTCCCGCCCAGCAGGCAGTTGCCCGCCCCAACCAGCACACCCATGAACAGGTAGGTCGAGACGACGGCCAGCCAGGCGGGCATCCACGTGAACGAGGCGGCCGCCGGCGTGATGGCTTTGGGCAGTTCGGTCCAGGTGCCGACCTTCGCGCCAAAGCCCAGAAGATCGGCTCCCAGGAAGACGCCCATCGACAGCAGGACGACCGCCAGGCCCGTCCAGAGCGACAGCCAGTCTTCGCTGATTCTCGGCTTGCGTGCGCTTCCCAACTCGGTTGCCCCGGTCGGTCCCGTGCCCGACGAGCCCATTTCATCAATCTTTGCGTGCGGTTCCATGGCGGTCTCAAGCTCCTTTGCAGCGGGCGGTGAAGGCAACGCTTCACACCAATCGCGCGGCCTTCTTGTATCGCCGGGCCTCACCGTCTGCAAACCGAATTCGACATGCGAGTTGCTTGGGGCGTGCCCATAAATCCGGGAGGGCCGTGCTCCTGCACGGCCGGGTGTGGTCGCCCGGCGAAGCGGCCGCAGGGGACTGCGGCCCTCCCGGAATAATGGTCACGCCCGTTGCTTGCGTCGCCCTGTGTGGAATGGGACGCTCGGGCGCCTCAGTAGCTGCCGGACTCGAGCCGGGTCTTGCCGCGGAAGACCCGGCGAGGCTTGCATCTGGCAGAGTTACAGGCGTGGGGCAGGTTACTGTCCTTTGGGCACGGAGCACGAACCCGCGCTGCAGCAGCAGGGACCGTTGCCCGTGACCATCAGTCCGAGCCAGACGACGGCGGCGGCAATCGCGAAATATTGACTGACCGTCACGCCGAGCGCGAGGCAGCCGAATACGAGCAGAATGCCGGCGGGGCGGATCCAGGCGGGTTTTGCGCTGCCGGGGGCCGACTCGACCGGCAGGCCGGCGCTCTTCCAGGCGGAAGTTCCGCCTTCGACGTTGACGACGTTCTCCAGTCCATCGGCGATGAGCCGGGTGCAAGCCGTACGCGAGCGGCCGCCGGATTGACAGATGATGTAGATGGGGTCGCCCGCGGGGGCGAGGCGGTTGGAAAGAACGGCTTCGCGGGTGATGGTGTTCAGTGGAATGTTGCGCGCTCCGGCCGCGTGTACCGACGCGAACTCGCCGGCGGAGCGGACGTCGATGAGGTCGATGGGACGGCCCGTTTGGCTGAGGTCGTAGACTTCTTTGGCTGTCATGGTTTTGAAGGACATGGGAGTAGCTCTTGTGAATTAGGGATCGGGGTTCAGGGTTCAGGGTTCAGGGTTCAGAAACTGCGCTCAGGCGTGGCGCAGGCCGCACTTGCTCAGCACCCACATCGCCGGGCACCAGTTGGTGAGGCCCGACTGGAAGAGATTGAGGCCGACGAAGGCCGTCAGGAGCAGGAACCACGGGCTCACGAAGTGGACGAGCAACACGCTCACCAGGATGATGAATCCGGCCATCAGCCGGAGGGCGGTTTCGATGGTCATTGTCGACGTTCCTTTGTTGACTGTTCCAAAGAGGGTGCATGACACAATCGGCGAGGTCGCTTCGAATGGCTTCGGAGGGGCAGGAATGCCCCTCGCTCAGCCATTCGATGACAGACAAGAATGTCTGTCCCACCGGCAGTCGGCAGGGACACCGCCGAAAGTTTCATGGACCCGTTCAATGGGTTCGATCCGCCGCCAGCCGATTGGTTACAGACGAAGGCTCCGTCTATAATAGCCGGCCACTCTATGGGTGACTTGCGTCCGCCATCCCGCGTCCCCGACCCCGATGCCGAGCGAGTCCGTCTTGCCCGGCAGGGGAGTTATGAAGCATTCGAAGAACTCGTGAGCCAATACGAGCGCCCGATGTACAACCTGGCCATGCGGATTGTCCGCCGCCGGGAGGACGCGGAAGACGTGGTGCAGCAGACGTTTCTGAGCGTGCTCGAGCATCTCGACGGATTCAACGGCCAGTCGCTGTTCCGCACCTGGCTGGTGCGGATCGCGACCAACCATGCCCTGAAGATCCTGCGGAAGAAACGCGGACTTCCCAGCGTCTCATTCGATGACGGCGGCGATGAGGACGCCGGGCCGCTGCCGCACCCGGAGTTCATCGCGCCGTGGCAGAACGAGCCGGATCAGGTCGCCCAGCAGCACGAGATTCAACACCTGCTGGCCGAGGCCATGGACCAGTTGGATGAGAAGTACCGGCTGGTTTTCATCTTGCGCGACGTGGAAGGATTGCCGACCGAGGACGCGGCCGAGGCGCTGGGCATCAGCGTGGCCAACGCCAAGGTGCGGCTGCTGCGGGCGCGGCTGATGCTTCGGGAACTGCTGACGCGTACGCTCGGTGATCCGGACCAGCGCGTGCGCGGCCACGAGCACGAATGACGATGGCGCGCCTTGGGAGGGTCGTGCTTCCGCACGACCGCGGCCGCACGGAGTGCGGCCCTCCCGAAAGAAGGGTCATGCGTATAACGATGTAACCAATGGCGCCGACGCGGATCAGACAGGTAGTGCAATCATGAAATGCGAAGAACTGCTCAAGGCGATGAACGCATATGTAGACGGCGAACTTGAGCCGGGGTTCTGCGAGGAGTTCGAGCAGCATCTGGCCGGGTGCAATCCATGTCAGGTGGTCGTGGACAACATCCGCAAGACGATCACGCTCTACAAGGCAGGCCAACCGTACGAGATCCCCATCGAGTTCCGCAGCCGGCTGCACCAGACGCTCAAGGAGCGATGGAAGGCCCGCCACGGCGAGACTAATGTGGCCTGAGCGGCCCCTGTGTCTGGTAGGGACGGCTCGCCGAGCCGTCCGCAGGCACGGCTTGCAATAGACAAACCGTGGCACCCGGAAAAGGAAACCGGGCAGGGTGTCTTCCCGGTCTCAAGCGGCGCCGGAGCATTTCCAACCAGAACCAAGTCGGGAGGCCCGATGAAACGCCTTCGTTCGATCATTCGCAACAGTCTGGTTACGCTCGTGGCCGCCGGCGTGGTGATCGCCGCGATGGCCTGGCTGTCGGGATACTTCCACAAGGGCAAGATCGAGCCTGCGAAGTTGTCGGCGGTGTCGCGCCCGGCGGTCGGCGTGGCCGTGAAGGTCGAGCGGGTTACCCGGCCGCTCTTCGCGGAGGTCGTCGGCTCGATCCAAGCCGAGGCGCGGACGGCGGTTTCGGCGCGGCTGGTGGCGAACATCATCGAGATGCGCGTTCAGGCCGGGGACCGCGTGGCCAAGGGGCAACTGCTGGTGGTGCTGGATGACGCCGGGCCGAAGTCCCGCGTTGCCCAGGCGCAGGAGGCGCTTCGGTCCGCCGAGGCCAGCCGCGATCTGGCGGAAACGGAGTACAACCGCCTCAAGCCCGTGGTCGAGCGCGGTGCGGCCAGCCGTACGGACCTGGATCAGTGGCAGAGCAGGCTGGCGGCCGGCAAGGCCGAAGTCGAGCGGCTGAAACAGGGCATCAAAGAGGCAGAAGTCAATCTCGCCGACGCGAAGATCCTCTCGCCCATCGACGGCATCGTCATCGACCGCCAGGCCGAGCCGGGGGAGCAGGCATCTCCGGGCCGGCCGCTGCTCACCCTGTACGATCCGGCCCGGCTCCGCCTGGAGGCGAGCGTGCGGGAAACGCACATCGGACACCTGGCCATCGGCCAGAAGATCGGCATTCACATCGACTCGCTCGGCGAGGAGCGCCAGGGCACGGTGACGCAGATCGTGCCGGCGGCCGATCCGGCCAGCCGATCGTTCCTGGTCAAGGTGACCATCGCCGATCCGTCCCGGCTCTACCCGGGCATGTACGCCCGGATGCGGCTCCCCATCGACAAGCAGGAACAGCTCGAGATTCCGGCCGCGGCCGTCACGCGGGTGGGGCAACTCACTTACGTCCATGTTCTCGCCGGCGGAGCTTCCGAACTCCGCGCCGTGCGTCTGGGCCACGAGACCGGCAATCGCATCGAGGTTCTCGCCGGAGTGGCCGAGGGTGAACAGGTCCTCGCCGACGGGAGCAAATGACATGCATAGCAGCGATCCAGCGCACGCGTCACTTCCGATCCGCATCGTCCGCAAGTTCCTGCACTCGAACCTGTCCGTGCTGTTGATGATCCTCTCGGTGGGTCTGGGCGCCGTGGCATTGCTCATCACGCCGCGCGAGGAGGAACCGCAGATCATCGTGCCCCTGGCCGATGTGTTCGTGAACATTCCCGGCCGCAGTGCCCGCGAGGTCGAGCAGCTTGTCTCCACGCGGCTGGAGAAACTGCTCTACCAGATCGACGGCGTGGAGTATGTCTATTCCATGTCCCGTCCCGGGCAGGCAATCGTCACGGTCCGCTTCTACGTGGGCGAAGACCGCGAGAAGAGCCTGCTCAAGCTCTACAACAAGATCCAGCAGAACACCGACATCGTCCCGGTGGGCGTGACCGGGTGGGTGGTCAAGCCCATCGAGATCGACGATGTGCCGACCGTGACGCTGGCCCTCACCAGCCGCAAGAGCGATGACACCGTGCTGCGACGGGTTGCCGAGGAACTGGTCGACCGCCTGCAGGCGGTGCCCAATACCGCGGTGACGTCCATCGTCGGCGGCCGGCCCCGCGAACTGCGCGTGAATCTCCGGCCCGAATCGCTGGCGGCGTATTCGGTGTCCATCACCCAGATCGCCGAGGCCCTGCGCGGCGCCAACGTGTCTCTGCGGGCCGGCGATTTCTCCGAAGCTGATAAGCGCATCCTCGTGGACGCCGGCACGCTGATCCGAACCTCCCGCGAATTGGAGAACATCGTGGTCGCCGTCAGCAAGGACCGCCCGGTCTATCTGCGTGACGTCGCCAGCGTCAGCGACGGCCCGGCCGATCCGACCTCGTATGTTCACTTTGCCCGCGGTCCGGCCTGGGGTACGACGCACGGCGAAGACTATCCCGCGGGCGCGGAGATACTGCCGGCCGCGTCGCCACAGGCCGATGCCGCCACTGCCCCGGTGCAATCCTCGGTCACGCTGGCGATCGCCAAGAAAAAGGGCTCCAACGCCGTCTGGGTGGCCCGCGACATCCTGAAAGAAGTCGAAAGGCTCAAACAGACGATCGTTCCCGATGACATGGAGCTTGTGGTCACGCGGAACATGGGCGTGACCGCCAACCACAAGGTCAACGAACTGGTCGAGGCCCTGGCGGTGGCCGTGCTCATCGTCATTGCGCTGCTGACGGTGGCCCTGGGCTGGCGCGAGGCGTTCATCGTCGCCGTGGCGGTGCCGATCGTCTTCGCGCTGACGCTGCTGGTGAACGAGCTGTTCGGCTACACGATCAACCGCGTCACGCTTTTCGCCCTCATCCTGTCTCTGGGTCTGCTGGTCGACGATCCCATCGTCGACGTCGAGAACATCCACCGCCACTTTGCCCTGCGCAAGAAGGCCAGCCGGCAAATCGTGCTGGAGGCCGTCAACGAAGTCCGGCCGCCGCTGATCGCCGCCACCATCGCGGTCATCCTCTCCTTCATCCCCATGTTCTTCATCACCGGGATGATGGGCCCGTACATGCGTCCCATGGCGCTGAACGTGCCCGTGACCATGCTGATGAGCATGCTGGTCAGCTTCACGATCACGCCCTGGCTCGCGTACCACATGCTCAAGGGCCGGCACAAGGAGAGCGGCGCGCACGCCGACGCGCCTCCGGAGCAGGCGGAACCGGATCTCAAGACCTCGTTCACCTATCGCGTCTTCCGGCCGCTGATGGAACCGATGCTCAAGCGCCGCTGGATCGCGTGGACGTTCATGGGCGCCGTGCTCCTGCTGCTGCTGGCTGCCACGGCCATGCCGCTGTTCCGCATGGTGCCGCTGAAGATGCTTCCGTTTGACAACAAGAACGAGTTCCAACTCGTGCTCGACCTGCCCGAAGGCTCCACGGTCGAGCGGACGGACGCGGCCGTCCGGGCCATGGAGGATTACCTGCGCGCGGTCCCTGAAATCGTCGCCTACGAAAGCTACGCCGGCACGGCATCCCCGATGGATTTCAATGGGCTCGTGCGCCACTACTATCTGCGCCGCGGCACGCACCAGGCCGACATCCGCGTGATTCTCGCCGACAAGAAGGACCGGGTGCAACAGAGCCACACCATCGTTCTGCGGGTGCGGAACGACCTCACGGCCATCGCCAGGAAACACAGCGTCAGGCTGAAACTCGTCGAATCCCCGCCGGGTCCGCCGGTGATCGCCACCATCGCGGCGGAAGTCTACGGCCGGCCCGACCAGACTCACGACGATCTGCGCAACGCCGCGACGCTCGTCGGCGGACGGCTGTCGAAGGAGCCCGGCGTGGTCGATGTGGACACCACCGTCGAATCACCGCAGCAGCGCGCCATCTTCAGCGTCGACCACGCCAAGGCCGCCCTCAACGGCGTCAAGGCCAGTGACCTTACGGAGGCGATCTCGGCCGCTCTTGGAGGCCAGGTCGTCACTGCCGCCGAAGCGCCAGCGGAACGCAACACGCTTCCCATCGTGCTGCGTCTGCCCGAGCCCGATCGGTCATCGCTGGCCGATCTCGGCCGGCTCTATGTGCGTGGCGGATCCGGCCAGATGGTTCCGCTGGCCGAACTGGGCACATGGCAGATGGGCACCGCCGATCAGACGATCTATCACAAGAATCTCCGGCCGGTGCAGTACGTCTTCGCCGAGGTCGCCGGCCGCACGCCGGCCGAGGCAATCCTCGACATCGAAGCCGACCGCTCCGGGAAACCCACCGCGTCGATCCCGCCCGATCAACGTACGTTCCTTAACAACGGCGGCGGCATTTCCTGGGGTGTGCCGGCCGGCATCGAACTCTCCTTCAGCGGCGAGGGCGAATGGAACATCACCCTCGATGTCTTCCGTGACCTCGGCATCGCCTTCGCGGCGGCCATGGTCGGCATCTATATCCTGCTCGTACACGAGACCGGCTCGTTCCTGCTGCCCGTCGTCATCATGCTGGCCATCCCGCTGACCATCCTCGGCATCATGCCGGGCTTCTGGCTGCTCAACCAGATCGGCGTCCATTCGGCCGGCGGATATCCGGATCCGGTCTTCTTCACCGCCACGGGGATGATCGGCATGATCGCCCTCGCCGGCATCGTCACCCGCGACGCCATCATCCTGGTGGACTTCATTCACCACTCGCTTGCCCGCGGGCGCAGTCTGTTCGACGCGATCATGGAGAGCCGTGTCGTCCGTCTGCGGCCTATCTTGCTGACCGCGGGGGCGGCGATGCTCGGGGCCTGGCCGATCACGCTCGACCCGATCTTCTCCGGGCTGGCGTGGGCGCTGATCTTCGGCCTGCTGGCGTCCACCGTGTTCACGTTGTTCGTGATTCCCGTCAGCTACTGGCTGCTGTTTGCCAACAAACCCGGCCATGGTTTGCCTACCGCTGCCGAGGCGTCCGACGCCGAGGCGGTTGCGGAAGTTGTCAAATCGGGAGCGACGGGCTGAACGGCGGAAGAGCCTGCTGCGTTGCCACAAATCACACGCTGGGTGAAACGACAGACAAGAATGTCTGTCGTACGACAGGCAGGAATGATTTCGCTGAAGAACCCCGGTCGGCGGTCACAGTGGACCGCCGGACCTCGCGTCATCGCGTGGGGACGCGGTTGGATTCCGCCGACGAAGGCGTCGGCGGCACTTGTTCAGCGGAATCAGGAATGCCTGTCCCACCAATGACCGATCTCGTCAACGGTGACGGAACACTACGCCGGATGGTGCTCGCGGAGAACAACCGCGGCTGGGGAGGTGAAGCGTAAGACCGGGGCCGGGCCGGACAGATCCACATGAGGCGGATGCGGCGCGGGGCTGTAGACGCGATCTTCGGTGGTCAGCACGATCTGCCATTGCCGGTGGCGGGCGCGTGCCCACACGGGGTGCCGGCGGAGGTCCACCACACCCGGCGTTGCCAGACACGCGATGACCAGGAGCGCGGGCTCGGGCGGCGCTGCCCGGCGGAGCAGCACGATGGCGCCGTCGATGGCCGCGACTTCAAAGTCGTCACGCCGATCCGACTGCAGCGCCGGGTCGGTGCGGCGAAGGTGCAGCAGGGCCCGGTACAAGCGGAACATTGAGAGGTGGGGCTGGTGGTCGCGCTCGTGCCAGTTCAGCACGCAGGAGTGGAATGTGGCCGGCGACTGCGGATCGGGGATGCGTTCCCGAGCGCCCGGGTCGGCGAAGGCCGAGAAACGCCGGAACTCCCGGCGGCGTCCGGCGGTGACCTTGGCGCCCAGTTCGGGGTTGTGGTCGGTGAAGAATAGGAACGGCGTGCTGGCGGCCCACTCCTCGCCCATGAACAGCAGGGGCGTTGCGGGAGAACAGAGCAGCAGCGCGGCGGCCGCGCGACAGGCCGCGTGGGTGATCCGACGATGCAGCCGGTCGCCCAGCGGCCGATTGCCGACCTGGTCGTGGTTTTGCAGGCACCACACGAAATGCGCCATGCTCAGGCCGGATGGATCGGTGCCACGCGGGTCGGTCCGGTGAACCGGCTTCTGGCCGCAGAAGAACCAGCCTCGGCGCATGGTGGTCGCCAGGTCGTGGAGCGAACCGGTGTAACTGCGGGAATCGGCTTCATTGTCGCCGGTCAGCAGGCGGTGCATCTGGTGGTGAAAATCGTCGGCCCAGACGCCATCAAGATCCCAGCCTTTCGCTGATGCCGGCTCCAGCAGGTGGGACAGATTGCGGTAATCCTCCGCGATGAACAACAACCGGCGCTGCGGCAGCGAGGCCCTTGCCGTGGCCGCCAGTTCCGCGACAAATGGCCGCGAGCCGCTGTCGGCGATTGCGTGGATGGCGTCGAGGCGCAGCCCGTCGAAATGGTACTCGTGCAGCCAGTGCAGGGCGTTTTCGATGAAGAACCGGCGCACCATTTTCGAGTGTCTGCCGTCGAAGTTGAGCGCGGCGCCCCAGGGCGTGTGTTTGCCGGCCGCGAAATAGTGCGGACTGAAGGCACCGAGGTAGCTGCCGTCGGGGCCAACGTGGTTGTAGACCACGTCCAGCAGCACCGCCAGGCCCAGGCGATGGGCCGTGTCCACCAGCCGGCGCAGGTCATCCGGCCGGCCGTAGCACCTTGCCGGAGCGAAGAGGCTGACGCCATCGTAGCCCCAGTTGCGCTGGCCGGGGAAGTCGGCCAGGGGCATCAACTCGATGGCGGTCACGCCCAGTTCGACCAGCCGGGGAAGCCGGGCCGTGACTCCGGCGAAGGTGCCTTGCGGTGTGAACGTGCCGACGTGCAACTCGTAGATGCTCTGGCTGCCGGGACAGAGCTTGACTACGTTTCCGGGAGGGCCGCAGTTCTCTGCGGCCGTTTCGCGGGGGCGACCACTCCCGGCCGTGCAGGAGCACGGCCCTCCCGGGTTTGGACCGACGCCGGTCCAGTTGTGATCGGTCCAGGCGAAGGACGAAGGATCAATGATTTCAGACGGTCCATGCACGCCGGCCGGCTGAAAGCGCGAGGCGGGATCGGGGAACGGTCCCTTGCCGTTCACGCGATAGCGGTAACGGTCGCCCGGCCGCACGCCGGGAATCCATCCGCCGAACGTCCCATCGCCGGATTTCTCGAGGGGATGCCCAGACCCGCCGGACGCGGGGCCATCGAGCACCACCTCGAGCTTGCGGGCCCTGGGCGCCCAGACGCGGAAGGTGGCGCCGTGTTTCTCCGGCCAGGCTCCGAGTGATGCTTTCCACATGATGCCGCCGCTCTGAAAACCATCCCTCGGATAGTGTGCATCGCCGGGGTTGTCAAATGGAGGTCGGTAGGACGGTTTCGCCGAAACCGCCGCTGTGGGGCGGACACGGACGGCTTGGCGAGCCGTTCCTGCCCGCGTTGTTGGCGCAGCACTTGCCGGAGCGGCGGGCGTCGAGGACACTAACCGCCAAAGCGAGGACTCAGGCCATGTGCATCACCTTCCGTCTCCTGTACACGATTGCTCTGACGTTCGCTGCCCTTGCCGGGTCCGCCGCGCCCGCGCCGGCCGTCAAGCCCAACATCCTCATCATCCTCACCGACGACCAGGGACGCGGCGACTACAGCGCGTTCGGAACGAAGGACATCCGCACGCCGGGCATCGACCGCCTCTTTCGCGAGGGCATGACCTTCGACAACTTCTATGCCAACAGTTGTGTCTGCTCGCCCTCGCGGGCGGCGCTGCTGACCGGCTGCTATCCGGATCGCGTGGGCGTGCCCGGCGTGATCCGCGATGAAGAGCCCAACAACTCCTGGGGCTATCTCTCGCCGCGGGCCATGCTCCTGCCGAAGTTTCTGGCGCCGTCGGGCTATCACACGGCCATCGTGGGCAAATGGCACCTGGGCACCGCGTCGCCGAATACGCCGAATGAGCGAGGCTTTGATTTCTTCCACGGATTCCTCGGCGACATGATGGACGACTACGTGACGCACCGGCGCCATGGCCTGAACTACATGCGCCGCAACAACGAGGTCATCGACCCCAAGGGCCACGCGACGGACGTCTTCACCGACTGGGCGTGTGAGTACCTCGAAGAACGCGCCAAGAGCAAGGAGCCGTTCTTGCTGTATCTCGCGTACAACGCACCGCACGATCCGATCCAGCCGCCGCCGGAGTGGGTTGAGAAGGTCCGCCAGCGCGAGCCGGGCATGTCCGAGAAGCGCTTGAAGCTGGTGGCGTTGATCGAGCATCTGGATGCGGGCATCGGCCGGGTGCTGGCGACGCTGGATAAGACGGGGCTGGCGGAGAACACGCTGGTGATGTACTCATCCGACAACGGCGGCGTGCTGGCCAACGGCGCCAACAACGGCCCTTGGCGCAGCGACAAGGGGCACATGTACGAAGGCGGCCTGCGCGTGCCGTTCGCCGCTCGCTGGCCCGGCCGGATCGCCCCCGGCAGCCGCAGCGAGCGGCCATCCCTGACCATGGACATGTTCCCGACCGCGCTGGAAGCGGCCGGTGCGGCGCTCCCGTCCGGCATCGACGGGCTCAGCCTGCTGGGGACTCTTCGCGGCGAGGACGGACCCGAGCCCAGGCGGCATCTCTACTTCGTCCGCCGCGAAGGCGGCCCGGCCTACGGCGGCAAGACCATCGAGGCCCTGCGGCAGGGGGACTGGAAAGTGCTGCAAGACAGTCCCTTTGCGCCCATCGAACTCTACAATCTCAAAGACGACCCGCTGGAGGCGACCAATCTGGCCGGCAAGCAGAAACAGACGCTGTCCTCGCTGAACGCGGAACTCCGCCGGCAGATCCAGCGAGGCGGGGCCGTGCCGTGGCAGGCGCCTGAGAAATAGCAGTTTGTTTTGACTGACGGTTTGCATTTGAGTCATGAGGAGGCCATATGGCAGACTACGGAGAATGGAACGAAAAAGGCGCGACGCTGAGTGACGTGACCGCCAAGAAGGAATATGGCGTGGATCGCGACTTCATCGTCAAGGGCATCAGAGCCGGCAAACTGGAGTATCGCGAAGGCTCCATCTGGGGCAATCCTTATCTGCGGCTCTTGAGAAGCCAACTGGAACGGTATATCGCTGAACAGCGCGGACCCAGGCAACTGGACAGAGCGCGCAACGAAGGGGAGTTGCGAAAGGTGAAAACGGAGTTGGGCAGCATCAAACGCAGGATGAAAGCGCTCGAGCGTCGAAAGGCCGAGCTTGAAGCCGCGATGAAGAAGTGAGAAATCACGGCGACGCACACGTATTCATTCGGGTGCGTTGGCATAAGCGGTTATGCGACAGATGGTTACGGTTTTTCGAGGGTCGCGGGATGGCTGAAAAACCCCGTCCTGATCGGGTCCAAAAGAGAGACTGTAGCACCGAGACAGCAGAGGGCTCGCACGGGGTAGGCAAGCTCGACTCCAGAACCGCGATTTCGGTGGTATTTCCGCGGATTCCGATCACGTCGGGATCCTTGACGCGGGCGGTCTTCTGCCTGCCTGCTACAGTCTCCCAAAAGATGTCCTTTTCGGGTCCCGGCTGGTCCCGTTGATCGCCGAATGGCGCAGGTCGATCGTCGTGACCGTTTGCACGCCGTTGTCTACCAACTGTAAGCCTTCCAGTTGCGGCTGAATGATCAGTCCGGAGTCGTCGTGTACGACCCATTTCTCGTGACATGTGACCTGATGGCCATGCTGGCGCAGCATTTTGGCGATGGATTGGATCAGGTCGAACTCTTCCATCGTGTCGCCGCGCGGTCCGCGCAGGAACAATTTGCCGCGGACAGTTTTCCCCGGGACTCTCGCTTGATTTGTGGGCGATGCGGCGGTGCCGCTGCCCGAACTGGCACGCGGGACTGGGGGCAGCGGTGTAGGCGTGCCGGAATCCTTCAACAACTGCGGCCCTTGCGGCTTCTGATTAGGCTTGCCCCTCTTCTTGAACCAGTCAAACATGACTTACTCCCTTGATGCAGCTAGACAAGCGGTGCAAGGGCAGTATATCCCTGAGCGAAACACCGGCAAGCGCCAAACCGCGCCAGACGCCAGAACGGGCAGCGCGAACCAGACATATTCCCTAAGCTCGGAAGACGAAACTGATCCCGTGCGATTGTCTCCTTCACCTCTTCGCCTCATACCCCTTCCACAGTCAGCGGAGGATGTCGGGGAAGATGGCGCCGCCGTGTTTGTTGGTGTGGCCGCGGTCGCCCCAGGCGTGGTTGATCTGGTAGCGCGGGCCGGGGGTGGCGGCTTTGTCGGCTTTGGTGTTGGCGAATTCCAGGGCGGATAGCAGTTGCTGGTTGGCCGGGAACCAGTTGCCGTGGTGGTTGTTCAGATCAGCAGGCGAGTCATAGATTGTCTGCGCATGTGCCGCCGGTGTCCCGCCGGTGTGCTCACCGGCGGGGTTGGGGGCCCGCCGGGCGCGGCAAGGACCGCCCGGGGGGTCAGCGGCGGGCCAATTTTTTTCAACCGGAATTTCCACGATGAAATGCCCCGCAACGGTGCGGG
>JBIOJL010000052.1:0-20467 GCA_044450885.1 Tepidisphaerales bacterium | reverse complement strand
GGCCTCGGGGGGACAAGAATGTCCCCCACTCGGCCATCCAATGACAGGCAAGAATGCCTATCCTACCGAATTGTGGCAGATCGCGATTGCCCTGTCGACAACGCAGGAATGCCGGAACGCCGGCTGCAGGCTCGCTAACCAGGAACCCGGCCGCTAGAATCGGTTTGTTCCTCGTGCCGGAGACTCCATGAACCGTGAACGCATTGTCTGGCTCGCCTCGCTCTTCCTGCTGTCGGTGGCCGCGCTGTGGAATCCCACGTCGGCCCAGCGCGACAGCGATTACCTCTTCGTGCGGACGCTCGTCGACGTCAACCGCATGGTCGTCAACAACTACGTGGAGAAGGTGGACCCGGCCAGGCTCGAGCAGGCGGCCATCGACGGCATGCTCAACCAGCTCGATCCGTTCACGAACTACGTTCCGCCGGCGAAGCGGGAGGAATTCGACCGGATGCTCGAAGGCACGTTCAAGGGCGTCGGCGTGCAGCTCAACCAGCTTCCCGGCGGGCAGATCGAGGTGGTCAGCCCCATCGACGGCAGCCCGGCGTTCAAGGCCGGGGTCATGGCCGGCGACGTGATCCTCAAGGTCAACAACGAGACCATGGAAGGCGTCCGGCTGCCGGACGTGATGAAGCGGATCGCCGGCGATCTCGGCTCGGAGGTCACGATGACCGTCCGGCGGACCACCGGCGAGGAACTGGTGCTGAAGATGAAGCGCGACGAGATCGTCCTGCCGACGATCAAGGGCTATTCGCGCAACGATGACAACACCTGGAACTACTACGTCTGCAAAAACCCCAAGATCGCCTACATTCGGTTGACGCAGTTCACCTCCAACACCTGCGACACGCTGCGCAGCGCCGTGGCCGACCTGCTCAAGGACGGCACGAGCGGCGTGATCCTCGATCTCCGCTGGAACCCGGGCGGGTCGCTCGACCAGGCGGTGCAGGTGGTGGACATGTTCATCAGTTCCGGGGTGATCGTCCGCACCAAGGGCCTGCACCGGCCGGAGGACGTGAAGGTGGCCAGCGGCGCGGGCACGCTGCCGCACTTCCCGATGATCGTGCTGGTGAACGAGCACTCGGCCAGCGCCGCGGAAATCGTCGCCGGCTCGCTGATGGACAACAAGCGGGCCGTGGTCCTCGGTACGCGCAGCTACGGCAAGGGCTCGGTGCAGGAACTGATCCCGCTCGAAGGCAACAACGGCGAGTTGAAACTGACGGTGGCGTATTACTACCTGCCGTCGGGCCGGCTGGTCCACCGCAAGAAGAACGCCGAGGACTGGGGCGTGGAGCCGCAGATCAAAGTCCCCATGGACGACGAAACTCAGCGCAAGGTGGCCGAGGAGCGCATGCGGTCGGAGCAGTTCCACCGCCCGACGAGCCGTCCCAACGGCAAGGCCGTCGAAGCGCCCACGACCCAGCCCGTCGCGGATGTACAACTGCAGCGGGCGATCGACACCATGCTGCTGACGACGATTCTCCAGCCGCTGAACCCGGCGCCGGCGACGACGCCCACGACGCGGCCGACGACCTCGCCGCGGTGAACGGAAAGGGATTGAGGCACGCAGGCACGGAGGCACGAAGTGGCAATGCCCCTCATCCTCGGCATCGAATCAACGTGCGACGAGACCGGCGCCGCCGTCGTGGATGGCGGCCGCCGGGTGCTCTCCAACGTGGTTGCCTCGCAGGTCGAGTTGCACGCGCGGTACCGGGGCGTCGTTCCGGAGATCGCTTCGCGGGCCCACATCGAGAACATCCTGCCGGTCGTCCGCGAGGCGGTCGAATTGGCCGGGACCTCGCTCGACAGGATCGACGCCATTGCGGTCACCCATCGGCCCGGGTTGATCGGCTCGCTGCTGATCGGAGTCACGGCCGCCAAGACGCTTGCCTGGGCGCTGGGCAAACCCCTCATCGGCGTCGATCACGTGCATGCGCATCTGTACAGCGTGGTTTTGTCGGAGTTGCCAGTTGGTAGTTGCCAGTTGCCAGAACCGGCGACTCAGCACTCAGCACTCAACACCCAGCATTTTCCCGCCCTCGGCGCCGTCCTGTCGGGCGGGCACACGGCGCTCTACGAAATCACCGACTTTGCCACGATTCGCCTGATCGGCACCACGATCGACGACGCTGTCGGCGAAGCCTACGACAAGGTTTCCGCGATTCTCGGCCTGGGCTATCCCGGCGGCCCCATCATCGACAACCTCGCCCGGAGTGGAAACCCGGCCGCCGTCCGCTTTCCCCGGACGCTCCTCGGGCGCGACTCGCTTGATTTCTCGTTCTCCGGCATTAAGACTTCCGTGCTCTACCACGTTCGCGGCCACAAAGGCCGTGAGCGCCTGGCGTCCGCGTTGAGCGAATCCGAAATCGCCGACGTGGCCGCCGCTTCCAGGCCGCCTGCATCGATGTCCTGGTGACCAAGTTCAAACGCGCCGCCAAGCGGATCCACGCCAGGTCCGTCATCATCGGGGGCGGAGTCTCCGCCAACCGCGGCCTCCGTGAGTCCCTGTCCCGGTTTCACCTTCCGGTCTTCTTTCCGCCACTGGCGTACTGCACCGACAACGCCGCGATGTCGGCCGCCCTGGCCCACCTCGCCTACGAAGCCGGGCGGTTCAGTCCGCTTTCGTTGGATGCGATCACCTCGAGCCAGTTTGCCGAGGCGTGAGCCGTTTGTGGCCGCGAACGTCGATCGCGGTGGTCTGCCGCGATGAGCCATCGCAGCTACAGTCCCTTGCCACCACCTCGAGCCGGTTCGCCGAAGTGTGAGCGATGGGCGGTGCCCGCCCTGGTACCCGGTTCCCGGTTACACAACATGCAAGAAACGACAGACAAGAATGTCTGTCGTACGACAGGCAGGAATGGCTGTCCCACCGATGGCAGATGGGAATGTCTGTCGTACTGATGACAGACAGGAATGTCTGTCCCACCGATGACAGACAGGAATGTCTGTCGTACTGATGACAGACAGGAATGTCTGTCCTACTGATGACAGACAGGAATGTCTGTCCCACCGATGACAGACAGGAATGGCTGTCCCACCGATGGCAGATGGGAATGTCTGTGCCGTTCGGAATTGCCGGTGAGGGCACCGGCTCTACTTCGAGCGAACGGTGACGGAGCATTACTCCGGCTCGGGGCCGAGCACCTCGTCCAGCACCGGGCGGATCGCCTCGTAGTCGAAGCCCCGGCGCAGGAGCATTCCTGCCAGGCGGCGCCGGGCGACGAGCGGGTCGAGCCGTCGCAGGTACGGGGCTTTCTTGAGCGCCAGTTCGCGGGCGATGGCCAGGCTGTCGGTCTGTTCGTAGACATCCTCGACGGCGCGGCGGGCGGTTTCTCCCTCGACGCCGGCCTTGAGCAGATCGCGATAGGCCCGGCCGCGGCCGTGTTTGCGGTGCTCGGCCGCGGAACTGGCCTTGGTTTGCGAGAACCGCCGGTCGTCGACGTAGCCGAGCCGCCGCAACTCCTCCAGCACCGTCTGGATCAACTCGGGCGCGTGCTTCTTGCGGCTTAGTTTCCGCTCCAGTTCGGCCCGGCTGTGCAGGCGCCGCTCGAGGATGCGCAGGGCATCGTCGAGGCACATCTGGCGGATGTGGCCGCGCTGGATGGCGGCGAGTTGCTCATCGGACAGCACCGCGCCTTCGCTCAGGGCGAACTTCGCGGCCACGTTCGTGGTGCAGACGAACGCGAATCGGCCGTCGAGGTGGATGTTGAGCCGCCTGGGGTTGCGTTGCTGGGGAACAAGTCGGGTAACGGTGGGCATGTGTCAATTGGGGACAGGTATCCCATCCACAATCCGCTGCAGGATTCTCGCCGTCACCCGCGCGTCGCCGCTCTGGAGATACGCCTTGCTGATCACGCGGTGGGCGCAGACGGGGATCACCAGGGCCTTGACGTCGTCGGGAATGGCATACTCGCGGCCGTTGAGGATGGCGTTGGCCTGCACGGCCGCCGTCAGGGCCAGGGCGCCGCGGGGCGAGACGCCGAGGTGGACCTCCTCGTCGTTGCGGCTGGCTTCGACGATGTCGAGGATGTAGTTGACGATCGCGGTGTCGAGCTTCACGGCCGGGACCTTGTCCTGCAACGCCACCACGTCGTCCCCGGTCATGACGGGCTTGAGTTCGTCGAGGCGGGTGCGGGAGGGCTGGACGGTGAGGATTTTGGCCTCGGCCGCCCGGTCGGGATAGCCGACGGCGACGCGGATGAGAAAGCGGTCGAGCTGGTTCTCGGGAAGATAATAGGTGCCTTCGAACTCGAACGGGTTCTGAGTGGCGATGACCATGAACGGCCGCTTGAGGGCGAAGGTCTGGTTGTCGAACGAGACCTGCTCCTCGCTCATGGCTTCGAGCAGCGCCGACTGCGTGCGCGGAGTGGTGCGGTTGATTTCGTCGGCGAGCACGATGTTGGCGAATATGGGGCCGGGCTTGAAGTCGAAGGTCTGGCTCTGACTGTTGTAGACGCTGACGCCGAGCACGTCCGAGGGAAGCAGGTCCGGCGTAAGCTGGATGCGGGAGAACTTGCAGTCGATGGAGCGGGCCAGCGAACGGGCCAGCACCGTCTTGCCGACGCCGGGGACATCCTCGACCAGGACGTGCCCGCGGCCGATGAGGCCGATGAGAAGCTGGTCGACAGCCTTGGTCGGACCATAGAAGACCGAGGCGATGTTGTCCTTGAGGCGTTGAATGCGGGCATCGGGCATAGGGAAACGTCCACGCTGAGGGTTACTTGTTGCCGCCGGCCTTGATCTCGTCAAGCTGCTTCTTCAACGACTCGACCTGGATGGCGAGCTGCTGCTTGTCCTTCGTCAGCCCGTCCACCTGCTTCTGCATGGCGGCCGCGTCGGCCCTGGCTCTGGCGGCGTCGCCGGACTGCTGCTCGGCGGCGATGGCCCGCTGCTCGGCGGTGGCCCGGGCGTTGTTGGCGGCCTTCAGGTCGGTTTCGAGCTTGCTGATTTGCGAGTTCAAGTCGGCGATCTGCTTCTGCAGTGCGGCGTTGCGGTTTTCAGCGCCAGCCGCGCTGTCGCGGAGCCTTGCCTGCTCGAGCTTCGACTGCTCGCTGTCCTTCTGTGCGGCCGCCTGGGCCTGCTGGAGGGCCCGTTGCGCCGCGGCCGCACCGGCGTTGGCCTGGTTGACCTGGTCCTGCGCCCGGCGGGCGTCGGCCTGCACGTGGGAGGCCGAACCCTTCACCCGGTCGAGTTCAGCGCGATACTGGTCGCGCGTGGTGCGAGCCTCGGCGAGTTCGGAAGCCATCCGCTTGCGGTCCGCCTCACAGGCGCGCAGATCCCCGTTCCAATCCTTGAACCATTTGGCGCAGCCTCCGCACATCGACGCCAACACACAGGCGGCCAGCAACCCGCGCACTTGTCCATTCATCGCTCGCTCCTTGATTCGCGGCGGCATTGTAGCGGAAAGAGCGGGGGATTTGCGAGCGGTGTGGAACGAGCGGCTTGGAACTGCTCGGAACTGCTTGCATACGCCCACCGCCACTGATAGATTTCAGCGCGTTGCCCGGAACCACCTGTCAGGAGAAACTGCCATGAAGCACTCCGCCGTCATACTGTTTTCGGCCGCCTGTCTCCTCCTGGGCATCGGCTGCAAAGACGATACCAGCCGGCAGTCGAGCTCCAATGAGATCCTGGTCGGCGAATTCGCCTCCATGACCGGCAATACCGCCACGTTCGGCCAGAGTTCCCACAAGGGCTCGGTGCTGGCGATGGAGGAGATCAACAAAGACGGGCTTCTGGGCGGCAAGAAGATCAAGCTCATCTCTGAAGACGACCGCTCCGACGCCAACGAGGCTGTCACCGCCGTCCAGAAGCTCATCAGCCGCGACCGCGTTGTGGCGGTGCTCGGCGAAGTCGCCAGCAAACGATCGTTCGCAGGGGGCGGCGTCTGCCAGAAGGCGAAGATCCCCATGATCTCCCCCGCCAGCACCAACCCCACAGTCACTGCCGTCGGCGACTACGTCTTCCGCATCTGTTTCACCGACGATTTCCAGGGCATGGTCGACGCCCAGTTTGCACTCAAGGAACTTCCGGCCGTGCAGAAGCAGTCATGGAAGAAGACCGCCGTCTTCACCGACGTGGCCAACGACTACTCCAAGGGCCTGAGCAAGGCATTCCGCGAAACCTATCCCAAGAGCGGCGGCCAGGTCGTCGCCGAGGAGACGTTCCGGGAAGGCGACAATGACTTCAAGGCGCAGTTGAGCAAGATCAAGTCGGCCAATCCCAACGCTGTTTTCGTTCCCGGCTACTATGCCGACGTGGGCAAGATTCTCCGCCAGGCCCGCGAGCTCGAGCTCAATGTGCCTTTCTTCGGCGGCGACGGCTGGGATAGCCCGCAGACGCTTGCGCTCGGCGCCATCGCCGACAACTGTTACTACACCGACCACTATTCCGCTGACGATCCGCGGCCGGAAGTGCAGGATTTCATCAAACGGTTCCAGGCGCGATGGGGCGAGACGCCGGATGCGATGGCCATTCTCGGTTACGACGCCATGGCCGTGCTCGCCAACGCCATCAAGCGCGCCGGCAAGGCCGAGCCCCAGGCGATCCGCGATGCCCTGGCCGCCACCAGGGATTATCCCGGCGCCAGCGGCACGATCACCATCGACGCCAACCGCAACGCCCGCAAGCCCATCGTCGTCGTCCGGATCCTCGGCGGAAAAGCCAGTCGCGCCGATGTCATCGCGCCGCAGTAACGGAGTACAATCCGGCCTGACATGCAGGAACTCGTTCAGCAGCTCATCATCGGCCTGGTCATCGGCGCCACCTACGCGCTGATCGCGCTGGGCTACACGATGGTCTATGGCGTCCTGCGCCTGATCAACTTCGCCCACGGCGAGGTCTACATGGTCGGGGCCGTGGTCGCCTGGCACCTGGCCGGCAGCAGACTCGTGCAATCGTCCAATTCACCGGCACTGCGACTATGCATCGTCTTTGTTGGCGCGATGATCGCCTGCTCGCTGCTCGGGTTCGTTATCGAGTTCTTCGCCTATCGTCCCCTGCGCAGCCGCCCGCGTCTGGTCGTGCTGATCACGGCCATTGGCGTATCACTTCTGCTTCAGAACATAGCCCAACTCGACAGCGTATTCCGCATCCCCGTTTTCGGCGCAACGCCCCGCACCATGCCGCCGCTGATCGAACGCCAGACGGTTGTGAGTTTCCACATCGGCGCATCGCCCTCGCCCGTCACGCTCAGCAATCTCGACGTGCTCAGCCTTGGGCTGTCGTTCTCGCTGATGGGCGTGTTGTCGTGGGTGGTTCTCCGCACGCGCACCGGCCTCGCGTTGCGCGCAGTTTCGCATCGCGTTGACACCGCGGCCCTCATGGGCGTCAACACCAACCGCACCATCTCCTTCACTTTCATGCTCGGCTCGGCGCTGGCCGCGGTTGCCGGAGTCATGGACGCCATCCGCTACGACGTCCGCCCGCTCATGGGGCTGATGCCCGGCCTCAAGGCGTTCATCGCGGCCGTCCTGGGCGGCATCGGGAGCATTCCGGGCGCGCTGGTCGGGGCGCTTATCCTGGGCCTGGTGGAAACGCTGGCCAAGTTCTACCTGCCGCGCGGCTACACCGAATATGCCGACGGCGTCGCCTTCGTCGTGCTTATCCTGATCCTCCTTTTCAAGCCCAGCGGCCTGCTTGGACGACAAGCCCCGGAGAAAGTCTGACACGCCCATGGCACACGCGCCGTCCATCTCGACCCACGTCATCCGACCGCGGCTTCCGGTGTGGGCCATCAACGGCTCACTCACGGTTCTGATCCTTGCCCTGTGGCCCGCCGACCGGTTCCTTCAGCGCTACATGGATCCGTATTATTTGCGCATCCTCAATCTCGTCGGCATCAACATCGTCCTTGCGTCCAGCCTCAACCTCATCAACGGAATCACCGGCCAGTTCTCGCTCGGCCACGCGGGCTTCATGGCGGTCGGCGCCTATGTCGCCGGCTCGGCGATGGCCCATTACCGTCTCGACGGCTGGAACGAGAGCTTCGCCTTCCTCGCTCTGCTGATCGCCGCGGGCCTCGTCGCCGCCGTGGTCGGGCTCGTGGTCGGGCTCCCCGCCCTGCGGCTGCGCGGCGATTACCTGGCCATCGCCACACTGGGTTTTGGCGAGATCATCTACACCATCATTAACGCCACCGAGAAGATCGGCACCTTCGACATCGGCGGCGCCAGCGGCCTGCACAACATCCCCCAGACGACCAACTTCTTCTGGATCTACGCCGCCGTCATCGTCTGCATCGTCGCCGTCTGGCGGCTGGCCTACTCCACCAAGGGCCTCGCCTTCCGGGCCGTGCGCGAAGATGAAATCGCCGCAGGCGCCATGGGAATTGACACTACCTACCACAAGGCGGTCGCTTTTGCCGTCGGCGCGTTCTTCGCGGGCGTGGCCGGGGGGCTTCAGGCATGCTACGACGGCAATCTCGCTCCGGAATCCTTCCGCTTTATCAAGTCCATCGAGATTGTCGTGATGGTCGTGCTCGGCGGTTCGGGAAGCATCACCGGCGCCATCGCCGCGGCCATCATCCTCACCTGGCTCCCCGAACAGTTGCGCCCCTTCAAAGACTGGCGCATGATCGTCTATTCGCTGGGCCTGATCCTGATGATGATTCTCCGCCCCGCGGGGCTCATGGGCGGCCGCGAAATCTGGTTTCCGCGCCGTCGCGTTGTGGCTAAAAAGACATAACCCGTGCCTCTCCTGGAAATCTCCAACCTCTCTCTCGAGTTCGGCGGCCTCACCGCCCTGGCCAACTTCAACTTCACCCTCGACCAGGGCCAGCTTTTCGGGCTCATCGGCCCCAACGGCGCGGGCAAGACCACAGCCTTCAACATCGTCACCGGCGTCTACGAACCCACTGTCGGCACGGTCGTGTTCGACGGCCGGTCCATCGCGGGAATGCCCCCCTTCCGCATCAACCGCCTGGGCATCGCCCGCACCTTCCAGAACATCCGTCTCTTTTCGGGCCTGTCCGTCCTGGAGAATGTCCTGGTCGGTTTCAACCAGTCCATCACCCACGGCTTCATGGGCACAGTCCTGCGCACGCCGCACCACCAGAACGAAGACAATCATCGCGACAACGAGGCCATGCAACTGCTGGAGACCCTGCGCCTGATCGACCGTGCCGAAGACCCGGCCGCCAGCCTGCCTTACGGGCAGCAGCGACGCCTGGAAATCGCCCGCGCGCTGGCGACCCGCCCGCGCATTCTTCTCCTGGACGAGCCGGCCGCCGGGATGAACCCGAACGAGAAGAGCGAACTGATGGACCTGATCCGCTTCATCCGCGACCAGTTCAAGGTGGGCATCTGGCTGATCGAGCACGATATGAAACTGGTGATGACCATCTGCGAGCGCATCACCGTGCTGGACCACGGCGATACCATCGCCACCGGCACCCCCGCCCAGGTGCAGGCCGATCCCAGGGTGATCGAAGCGTACCTGGGCGAGCCGGAATAGCTCACACGGCGAACTTGTCCAGGTAGGTCTGGCCGTCGGGGGTCAATGGCGGGGCGTGGTGCGGGTTGTGCGTGCAGGTGACGTACTTGGCAAACGGGCCGCGCCAGAGGTCCAGTGCCTGGACCAAGTCGCGCATCCAGGCGGGGAAGCGGTCGGTGAATTTGATCTCCAGGACGACGCCTTCGAGCGGCGGGCGGCGCCATTTCTCGAAATCGTCGAGGCCGAGAGGCGCGTGGCGGAACGGGGCGGTGGTGAGGTCGCGGTCCACGGTTACGCGGACCGAGTCGTCGACGGGATGGACCCACGCCTCGCGGACGTAGGAAACGAAGATGGCCCCGTCCGCCCGCAGCGCATCCTTCATTTCCATGAAACGCCAGAGCGAGCGCCATGCCTTGTCGTCCTCGGGTTTGAAGAGGTCGGCCCGCTCCGGCCACCAGCCGTTGAGCAGGCGGCGCACGCAGGACTTCTTCGCGGCCGCTCGTTCCTTGAGGATGACGTCGTGTACGCGGCGCTTGATCTCGAAAAAGATCGGGGTGTCGGGGTTGTCGTCGTAGAAGCGGATGCGGAGCTTGATCCGGTTGCGATGCCCGGCCACCGTGGCGAAACAGAGCTGGCGGTCGGGCGTGTCGAGGTAAAGGGAGTGGATGAAGTAGGAGTAGTTGTTGGCGGGCTTGGCGTAGGGATCGGGTTCGAGATGGGCCCGGACGAAGTCGCGGGCGAGGCGGGCGCGCTTCTCGTCGATGAGGTATTTGAGCTCGAAGCGGTTGGCCTGCAACTGGTGCGACGCCATGGGGATATTACGCGGCGGGGAACGCGCTGTTGAGGTGTACGTTCGGAGTGCCTGTTCGGAGTACCGCCTTCAGGCGGATGTTTGGAGTACCGCCTTCAGGCGGTCTCGCAGACCGGCTGAAGCCGGTACTCCGAACGAGCGGTCTGAAGAGCCGCCTGAAGGCGGTACTACAAACGCGTGTACAGCGCGCGGTGCTGGTCGATGAAGCGGGTCAGGGCGTGGTACTCGTAGGCTTCGGTGCGGGCGGTGTCGGCCAGTTGCCACTGCAGGCGGGCGTCTTCGCGGAGTTCGAGGATGCGCCGGGCCAGGGTTTGCGGCGAGCCGGGACGCGTCATCAGGGCGGTGTGGTGGTCTTCGAGAAGTTCACTGATGCTGTAGGTGACGGTGGAGGCGATCGGCAGCCCGGCGGCCATGGCGATGACGACGGGGAGCGTCTGGGTGAGACCCGTGGCGGAGATGACCACCATGTCCGTGGCGGGAAGGAGGTCTTCAAAATCGAGCGTGCGGCCGACGAGCGGCTGGGCGACGCGGAGGCAGTCGGCGTTGGCCATGCGCTGGCGGAAGCGGATGACGCGGTCGAGGTCGGGGCCCTGGCCCCAGAGCAGCAGTTTGTAGCGCGGGTCGAGGTGGTGGAGGATGGCGGTGGCCCAGAGGGCATCGACGTGGTTGGCGCCGCGCGTGGATTGGCCGGGCGCGAGCAGGACGAAGTCGTCGGATGCGAGGTTGAGCTGGGCGCGGAGTTCGTCGTTGCGGCGGCGCTTGACGCGGGAGAAATCGACGCCGGGGCGGATGAGGTGGACGCGGTCGTTCGGCAGGCCGCGCTCAACAAGGGATCGGTTGAGCGTGGCGGACGGGACCACGCAGTTGAATTCGCGATATCCCGATGCGGCGCGCAGCCAGCGAACTTGCCGGCCGGTGAGGGGGTCCGTGGGTGAGAAGACGAGGTTGGCGCGGCAGACCAGCGCGGCCGCGGTGAACGGCGTGATGCCCCAGGCGTGAACGATGTCAAAGTCTCGCGCGGGACGCAGGGCGAAGGCGGCGGCGATTTCGTTGCGGTAGGTGCCGGCCCGGCCGATGGTGCGGACTTCGACACGGTAGTCCGCGCCGAGATGTCTGCCCAGCAACTCCACGCTGCGCGCGGTCTGGAAGTCGGCGTCGACGGGCAGGAGATGCAGGACCGATACCATCGTGCGGGGAAGGTAATCGAAAAGGGGGGAAGGATGAAGGAGGAACGACGGGCTGTGGAACAAACGGGTGTGTCCACCTCGTGTGGCACGGGCGTCCAGCCCGTGTGCTGCGGTAATCCGCGGCGTCAATCTCCCTCTCCCTCCGGGAGAGGGCCGGGGTGAGGGCTGTATTGCCAAAAGCCGTAGCAACACCTGCAGACCCATTTTCCGGCTCTCACGACGCTCGGTTCTGTTAAGATCCAGTAGTCACAGAGGCTATCCATGATCGCAATCATTAGAAGTGTGCGTGGCACTGTTCCGTATCCGACCGGAAGCGGGTCGCTGATCACGTCCCGATCTGCACTCTGGTCTGATATCACGGATGAGCGATTGGGGGTCTATGTCCTGACTCACGGGAGACGAAGCGCAATTGCCTGGCATGAATTGACAGCGCTCGTGAGCAAGAGCGGATCCGGACCAAATGATCTGACTCTCCTGCAGGACGGTCTGAGCAACCGGGCGTGCATGGTGTTCGATTTCGGTGGCGGGCCTGTCCCGGACGGTCCATTTGTGATTGCCGATCGGTATGACTTCCGTGTCCACCTTGCCAGGATACGTGTCGAACTGCGCGTGCCCACATTGCTGCAACTCCCAGATTTTCAGCCCTACAAAGCCTTCCTCGCCCGGCTCGACAGGCTGACAGAGGAGCTTACCCGGTGCGTTGCGGCGAGATCTGATATGGAGACCAGCGCGAGCCGAACGGCCAAGCTGGCTGGTGCGACGGTTCCCGCGCCCGGGCTGTGGTTGCTCGCGGAGAGTGCTGCTGACGGCAAGTCACTTGCGGGGGCGCTGCATCTCGTTTCTCGGACGCCTGATGGGACCTACCTTTGCGATTTGTGGGGCGCAGGCGACCTTCCCCCGGCACAAGGTATGTGCCTTTCGCGGACCGTCTGCTGGAATGAAGACGGCAAGGCGTTTCAGAGCAGCGGGGAGATCGGGAAGATAACGCACATCGAGTCTCTGACGAGCAAATGATCCGTCAATCGCCTGCAGAGTCTGGCGATTGGCATGCCCATCCTTGTCCCGTTCGATCCCGCAGATGGCGGAAACAGGGCTCTCACCCGCCCTCACCCCGGCCCTCTCCCGGAGGGAGAGGGAGAGTTGATGCCGCGGCGTACCGCGGCCACGGGCTGGAAGCCCGTGCCACAACGAATGGGTACACCCTCGATGGTTGCTTCATCGTCCGCCTGTCGTCTGCCGCTTGCAAACACACCGCTTGCCCCCGACAATCCCCGGCCGATTTGAACGAAAGAGGATCAACGATGTTCGTGCATTACGTGCTTTTCTGGATGAACGAAGGAACGCCCGACGTGGCCCGCAAGCAGCTCGTCGAGGACTGCTACCAGTACCTGGCGAAGATGCCGACGGTGCGGCAACTGTGGTCCGGCCGGCCGGCCATGACGCCGCGGGATGTCGTTGACAACTCGTATGATGTCGGCCTGTGCGTCATTCTCGACGACGACGCAGCGCATGAGGTTTACCAGAAGCACGAGTTGCACATGCAGTTCATTGCCCGGAACAAGCAGCACTGGAAACGCGTGCAGGTGTACGACTTCAAGTAAGGGTTCAGAGGTTGGGGTTCAGGGTTCAGAGTGAGGCCGGAGGTATTCATGATTGCGATACTACAACTGTCGTCGGCGGCGGATCGGGAGCGGGTGGAGTGGCTGCTGGCGAATCTGCGGCTTGACCCGGTGGGGATTGCCCTGAACAAGGGAAATCTGGCCGAGGCGGCGGTCAATGTGCAGAAGATACTGGCGGATGTGGCCGAGCGCGGCGACGAGGCGTTGGTGGAAGTTTGCCGGCGGTTTGACGACCCGGCGTTCACGGCCGAGCAGATTCGCGTGCGGCCGGACGAGATGAAGGAGGCGGCGGCGCGGGTGTCGCCGGAGCTGATGTCGGCGCTGCGACGGTCGATCGCGCAGGTGCGGGAGTATCAGGCGCATGTGATGCCCAAGGATCCGCCGGTGCTGGAGCGGCCGGGGATACAGCTTGGGATGCGGTTTACGCCGCTGGATTCGGCCGGGGTGTATTTTCCGGGTGGCAAGGCATCCTATCCATCCAGCCTCATCATGCTGGCCGTGCCGGCGCAGGTGGCTGGCGTGAAGACAGTGGTGGCGTGTACGCCGCCGAGCAAGTACGGGCGGACGGATCTGGTGCTGGCGGCGTGTCATGAACTGGGGCTGGAGCACGTGATCCGCGCCGGCGGGGCGGCGGCGATCGGGGCGCTGGCGTTTGGGACCAAGAGCGTGCCACGCGCGGACAAGATTGTCGGGCCGGGCAATACCTATGTGCAGCTTGCCAAGCGGTTGCTGGCGGGGGCTGTCGGCATCGATGGCTATCTTGGGCCGAGCGAGATTGTCGTGCTGGCGGATGAGACCGGCCGGGCGGACTTCATCGCGTCCGACCTGATTGCCCAGGCGGAGCACGATCCGGGGAGCTGTTTTCTGCTGACGACGTCGCAGGCGCTGGCCAACGAGGTGGCGGTGGAACTGGCCAAACAAACAGCGCAGCGGCAGCGCCGCCCGGCGATCGAGAAGGCGCTGGCCGGATCGAGCGCGATCATCGTGGATCGCTCCATGGACCGGCTGGTCGAGCTGGCCAACCGTTTCGCGGCCGAGCATGTGAATCTCCAGGTGCGCGATGAGCAGGGGGTTCTGAAGAAACTCATCCATGCCGGCGCGGTGTTCGTCGGGCAATACGCCCCCGTGGCGGCCGGCGATTATGTGGCCGGGCCAAGCCACTGCCTGCCGACGAACACGACGGCGCGATTCAGCAGCGGCGTCAGCGTGTACGAGTTCCTCAAGCGTTCGAGCGTGGCGCGATATGAGGAGCAGGGCCTGCGGGCCGACGCCCCGGCGATCGTGGCGCTGGCCGAGGCGGAACATCTGGATGGGCATGCGGCGAGTGTGGCGGTAAGGATTCAAACGCGGCCATAGCCGAGCCAATCGGGTAGATTCTCTTCACACCAGCGACGGTAGTCCGCCATGGTGTCGAACGACCGGTACTTCGCGTCGTCGAGCACCGGTTTGTACGTCTTGATGAACGCGTACCGCATGCGCACGTCGAGTGGCCGAGCCGCCGCGGCTTCAAACTCGGCGAGCCAATCGGCGGGAATTTCCGGCGAGGTGCGGGGCTCGTCATCGCGTGCGGCATGGGTGCATTATACAGTGCTTCAGCACACCTGTTCCTCCTGCCGCCGCGACGCGCCCTTGCCTTTGTTTCGGTCCAGTTTCTGCTTGCCGGGCATCCCTTTCATGGTGTGCTGAAGCACACCCTACGCGCCATTGCCTACCCACCGTATACTACCTCCCATGATTCCCCCGTTCGTCCGTCCCAACATCCGCACCATGGCCGGCTACACGCCCGGCGAGCAGCCGGGGCTGGCCGAGCGCGTGGTGAAGCTCAACACCAACGAGAATCCGTATCCGCCCAGTCCCAAGGTGATGCAGGCGCTGGCCCATATTGAGCCGGATATGCTGCGGAAGTATCCCAATCCGACGGCCGATGCGTTTCGCGATGCGGCGGCACAGGTGCTGGGCGTGACGCGCGAGAACATCATCGCCGGCAACGGCAGCGACGACATCCTCTCCATCGCGGTGCGGACATTTCTCGGCCCGGCCGATCTGCTGGCGTTTCCCGATCCGACGTACTCGCTTTACCCGGTGCTGGCGGATATCAGCGAGGTGGAGTCCGTGGGCGTGGCGTGGGGAAACGCATTGGAGCTTCCTGTCGATGGCCTGCTGGGCACCAAGGCCCAGGGGATATTCCTCGCCAATCCGAACGCGCCGACCGGGCACCTGACGCCCATCGCCGTGATCCGGGAACTGGCCGAGCGGTTTGCGGGGCTGGTGCTGGTGGATGAGGCGTATTGCGATTTTGCCGGCGAGACCTCGGTCGGCATGGTGAAGGATCACGCGAATCTCGTCGTATCGCGGACGTTCAGCAAAGGCTACTCGATGGCCGGGGTGCGCTTCGGTTATGCCGTGGCCCAGCCGGAGGTCATCGAGCAGATGATGAAGGTGAAGGACAGCTACAACTGCGATGCCGTGGCCATTGCCGTGGCGACGGCCGCCATTCTCGACCAGGACTATGCGCGACAGACCTGGGAGAAAGTGCGGGCCGAACGGGAACGCATGACCACCGAGTTGACGAAACTGGGCTGGAGCGTGATTCCCAGCCGGGCCAACTTCATCCTGGCCGGCGTGCCCGGCGGCGACGGCAAGTCCGCGTACTTGAAACTCAAGGAACGGGGCGTGCTGGTCCGATTCTTCGATAAGCCGGGTTTGCGCGACAAGGTGCGGATCACCATCGGCGCGCCGCAGGAGAATGACATGTTACTGATGGCTATAAGGTAGTGATCAGTGATCAGTGATCAGTGATCGGTTATCGGTGATCGGTCTTACTGATCACCGATCACTGATAACCGATCACCGATCACTCGCATGCCTCCGTGGAAACGAATTATGGCAAAACAGACCTCAACAGACCGTGTGGCCGAGATTTCCCGGGAAACCAGGGAGACGAAGATTCGCCTCCACATCAACCTCGATGGCCAGGGCCGGGCATCGGTGGAGACGGGCGTGGGGTTCTTCAACCACATGCTCGACCTGCTCTCGCGGCACAGCCTGATCGACATCGACGTGCATGCCGAGGGCGATCTCGACGTCGACTCGCACCACACGGTGGAGGATGTCGGCATCGTCCTCGGCCAGGCGCTCGAGAAGGCCATCGGCGACAAGAAGGGGATCAACCGCTACGGCTGGGCCATCGTCCCCATGGACGAAAGCCTGGCGCAGGCGGCCGTCGACCTTTCCGGCCGTCCGGCGTTTGTGTTTCAGGTGCCGTTCAATGGTCCGAAGATCGGCACGTTCGACGCGGAGTTGGTCGAGGAGTTCTTCAAGGCATTGGCCACGAATGCCAAGATGAACCTGCACATCACCGTGCCCTATGGCCAGAACAACCACCACATGGCCGAGGCCGCGTTCAAGGCCGTCGCGCGGGCGATCCGCCAGGCGATGACGCATGACCCGCGGAATCCTGGGGTGCCGAGCACGAAGGGGACGCTGAATACGTGACAGACGATCCCGACTTCCTCCGTCAGTTCCTCGCCGAGCGGGACATGCCATGTCCGGCGTGCGGGTACAACTTGCGCAATCTTCAATCGCCAAGATGCCCCGAGTGCGGCGATGAACTCAGGCTTGCGGTTGGGTTGGTGGAGCCGAGGCAGGCGGCGGCCATCACTGGGCTTATCGCACTGGCGTCCGGGCTTGGGCTCAGCGGGTTGCTGTTGATATACGCGGCCATCAGAACGATTCGCGACTGGCAATTTGATAATGATGCCTGGCGCTTCATCCTCATCAACGGTGCCGGGCTCGTCCTCTTCGGCGGGCTGCTCGCGATCTGGCTGTCGAAATGGCGGCAGATTCGTCGCGCGTCGCCGGGCAGCCGTTGGCTGCTGGCTGCGGGATGCTGGTTTGCCGCGGTCGCCTGGGCGGTGCTCTTCAGTCTCACAATCCGGTGACGCCGCCGATTGCTGATAGACGCCGGCTGATACACGCCGCCTTTGCCTCCCCGCCCCGCCTGCGGTACATTTCCCTGCACAATGCGCTGCCCCTATTGCGACGCCGACAAGGACAAGCTGAAGGTGATCGACTCCCGAGCCTGCGAAGGCGGCCGGTCGATCCGTCGCCGCCGGCAGTGTCTCCAGTGCGACAAGCGTTTCACCACCTACGAGCGCGTCGAGGAGAACGTCCGCCTCATCGTCGTCAAGAAGGATGGCACGCGCGTTCCCTTCGACCGCGAGAAGATCGTTCACGGCCTCGAACGCGCCTGCTACAAACGTCCGGTCAAGATCGAGGACATCCACCGGCTGGTCGACGAGGTCGAAGACGAAATCCAGCGCGGCTACGACAAAGAGGTTCCCTCCTCGGTCATCGGCGAACTGGTCACCGACCGGCTCCGCCGGCTTGATTCCGTCGCCTACGTGCGCTTCGCCAGTGTCTACCGCGAATTCAAGACGCTGGAGGAACTCGTCGCCGAAGCCCACGCCGTCATCGACGCCCACCGCTACGACACGCCCGGCCAGGGCCGGCTGTTTGTCGAACCGCCGCCCAAGCACGCAAAAGCCAAGCCGGCCGACACGAAGAGCCCGGAGCCCGCGCCGGAGGAGTGAGCCGAAGTTTGTAGTACCGCCTTGAGGCGGTCCGCAAAGAAAGCCGCCTGAAGGCGGTACTACAGCGGTACTACAAACGAGCAATTCCCTTCAGTCTCCCCACCGGTCCGTCCGATAATGAGGATAAGCCAAGGAGCATGACGCTTGAGCGAAGTTCTTGACCAGTCTGAAGTCGACGCCCTGCTCGCCGCGGTGGATACCGGGCAGGTGCAGCAGCCGGACGCGAAGGCCACGGTCTTCGGCCAGGGTGGCCGGCCGGTGGCGGCCGACGTCCACATCTACGACTTCAAGCGCCCCGAGCGCGTCTCCAAGGACCAGATGCGGGCGTTGCAAACGCTGCACGAAGGCTTCGGCCGAAACCTCGGGGCCGCGCTCTCGACGTATCTGCGTACGATCATCGAGGTCAGCGTCTCCTCGATCGAGCAACTCACCTATTCCGAATTCATCCATTCCCTCCCGAATCCGACCTGTTTCAATCTGCTCAAGGCCGAGCAGCTTGACGGCCAGCTTTGCCTGGAGATTTCGCCGCTCATCATCTACCCGATCATCGACCGCCTGCTGGGCGGTTCCAACGCCGACCTGTTCATTCCCCAGCGCCCGCTGACGCAGATCGAGCAGCGCCTGGTGCAGCGGATCACCGACCGGGCCACGCACCATCTCTCCGAGGCATGGTCCAACCTAACGCCGGTGACGTTCAGCGTGCAGGACTTCGAATCCAACCCGCAGTTGGTGCAGATCGTGCCGCCCAACGAGACCGTCGTGGTCATCGGCTTCGAGATCAAGATGGGCAACCGCGCCGGCACCATGTCCCTCTGCATTCCGTACAACGTCATCGAGCCGATCATGGGGATTCTGGCCGCCCAGAACTGGTTCAGCTATCAGCGCAAGGGCAGCCAGGAGGATCCGCTGCGCCGGCTCACCGGCCACGTGCATGGGGCGCCGGTCGAGGTGCGGGTGTTCCTGGCGCAGACCTCCATCACCATGAGCGACCTCCTCAATCTCCAGATTGGCGATCTCATCACCACCGACACGCCGTGCTCGGGCGACGTGCTGGTTCAGGTTGAGGACAAGAACAAGTTCCTGGGCCAGCTTGGCAAGTTGCGCGGGAACAGGGCGGTGCGCGTTGTCCGCCGCTGCCCGCAGCCCGAGGCCGCGCCGTCTCAGACCAACGGGACCAAGCGATGAGCCGGATCGCCTCCTCGCGACATGCCCATCTTGCAGGCGCCCGCGGCCAGTGGGTGCGGGCGCTTCAGGATTATTTCTACGAATCCTCGAAGCCGCTGACATCGCTGATCTTCCTGGCCATCCCGCTTCTGCTCTACGAACTGGGCACGGGCTGGCTGCTCACCGACACCGAGGAGAAGACCGAAATCCGCGTGTTGGCGTTCAACTACCTGCGCGGGTTCCTCTGCTTCTTCGGGGCCACCGCCCACTACCTGCCGGCGCTGGCCGTGGTGGGGATCCTGCTTGCTTGGCATATGGCCCGGCGCGACCCCTGGCGCGTCTGGCCATCGACGATCATCACCATGGCTTGCGAGTCGACGCTGCTGGCGATCCCATTGCTTGTGCTGAGCGTGGCGCTGGCCAGATACCTGCCGCTGGCCGCCACCGATGGCGTGGCCGCCAGGGGCGTGGTGCTGGCATTCGGCGCGGGGATCTACGAAGAACTGATCTTCCGCCTGGCCGGGCTGACGCTGCTGAACATCGTGCTGGTCGATCTGCTGCGGGTGAAGCGGCCACTGGCCATGGGGCTGATGATCCTGGTTTCCGCAGTGGCTTTCTCAGGGTATCATTACCTGAGCCCGGCGGCGCCGTCTGTCCGGCCGGCCGCATTCCTTTTTCGCGCTGTTGCGGGCGGGTATTTTGCGATACTTTTCATATACCGCGGTTTTGGAGTAACTTCAGGCTGCCACATTGTTTATGATTCGTACTGTTTTGTTCTCAGATCATTATTGGGCCTGTAGTAGCGGATTTTTTTCTACCTTTTTGTATCGCCTGTAACTATAATGCCCGCCATGTCACCCGCACGGTGCGGGTGTTGTCATTCCGGCGGCGAAAGCGTCATCTTGGGAAGGGTGTCGGCTTTCGGTCATTCTCGGTCCGTATGAGTTGTACCGGGCCCGCCATTTGTACCGACGGGCAATCTCTTTGTCTTTGCCCGTTTTCCAACGTCCCGGGCCGGAATTCGGCCCCCCACGCTGAAAGTGAGCATGGAAGCAATGAGCACCAATCGCACCAAACAACGCCGTTCCGGAGGTTTGACCCTCCTCTTGTACCAGCGCCCGCTGCATCCCGAGCTGTTCAAGATTCTCAACAGCGAGAAGGTCAGCCGCCGCGCCTATGACGCGGACATCTGGATCATCGATGGCGGCCACGTCATCAGCTTCACCGCCGGCAAGCACACGCTGGCCGAAGTGATCATGATCAGCGGCGGTCCGTTGACCGATCGCGGCCTGATCCAGACCGTGCCCTGCCGCGGCGAGAAGTATCATGAGATGACCGCTCCCGGCGGCAACATCAAGTACATGATTTCGACCCAGGAAGAGCAGCTCAGCCAGACTTTGTACGATGCCACCAAGGACGAGATCGCCAACTACGCGGCCAAGCGCGAGTTGATGATGGCGGAAGTGCCGGCCACGCCCGACCTCGGCGCGGCCCTCAGCGTGCTCGACATCGAACGTCGCAGCCACGAATTGCTCGTGCAGAGTTTCCACCTGTACGATGACAACAACATGGTCATCAAGACGCAGGGGATATTCGAGGTTGCCCGCAACCCCTGAGTCGTAGCTGGCAAACTGTCAATCACCGGACGGGGGGGGGGGGGGGGGG